>NZ_JAYMZR010000014.1:0-97044 GCF_035828615.1 Streptomyces sp. H27-D2
CGGCCCTGTGCGTGCTGTTCGCCGGGGTGTTGGGGCTGGAGCGGGTCGGGGTCGAGGACAGCTTCTTCGAGCTGGGCGGGGACTCGATCATGTCGATGCAGTTGGCATCGCGGGCGCGTCGTGCGGGATGGGTGGTGACACCACGTCAGGTATTCGAGGAGAAGACACCGGAACGTTTGGCATTGGTCGCGGAAGCGGACGGCGCGGCGGGACATGAGGCTGTGGGAACCGTCCTGGAGGCGGAAGCGGAAGCGGGTGAGGTGGCGTGGACGCCGGTGATGCGGTGGCTGGGTGAGGGGGCTGCTGGTTCGCGGTTTGCGCAGTGGATGGTGGTGGGTGCTCCGGTTGGGTTGGGGCTGGGTGTGTTGGTGGCGGGTGTGGGTGTGGTGGTGGATGCGCACGACCTGCTGCGGGCCCGGGTGCTGCCGGGTGGTGCGGAGCCGTCGTTGGTGGTGGGTGAGCGGGGTTCGGTGGATGTGGCCCGGCTGGTGGTCCGTGTCGATGCGGAAGGTGTCGGGGACGCGGGGCTGGACGGGTTCGCGGGTGATGTGGCGGGGGCGGCGGTGGAGCGGCTGGATCCTGTGGCGGGTGTGATGGTTCAGGTGGTGTGGGTCGATGCGGGGCCTGGTCGGGTTGGTCGTGTGGTGTTGGTGGTGCATCACTTGGCGGTGGACGGGGTGTCGTGGCGGATTTTGTTGCCGGACCTTGAGGCGGCCTGCGAGGCGGTGGCGGCGGGGCGGGTGCCGGTGCTCGATCCGGTGGGGACCTCATTCCGGCGGTGGTCCGCTCTGCTGGCCGCGCAGGCTCGTAGCGAGGAGCGGCTGGCGGAGCTGGACGCCTGGACCGCGTTGCTCGGCGGGACGGAACCGACGCTGGGACAACGGGCGCTGGACCCGGCACGGGACACCGTACGAACGCTGCGACACCGCTCGTGGATGGTCCCGGCACAACAGTCGGCCACGCTGACCGCCCGCACGCCGAGCGTCTTCCACTGCGGTGTCCATGAAGTGCTGCTGGCCACGCTGGCCGGGGCAGTCGCGCACTGGCGACCCGAAACGGATGCTGCCGGGGCGATGGTGGATGTCGAGGGACACGGGCGCGAGCCGGTGGCGGACGCGGACCTCTCACGGACGGTCGGCTGGTTCACCAACGTGCACCCGATCCGACTGGACACCGGGTCGGTCGACGTCGCCGATGCGGCGGCGGGCGGCCGGGCGGCCGGTGCGCTGCTCAAAGCGGTGAAGGAGCAGGTGCAGGCGGTGCCCGGCGACGGGCTCGGATACGGGCTGCTGCGTCACCTCAACCCGGAGACCGGCCCGGCTCTGGCCGCGCTGCCGGCGCCGCAGATCGGGTTCAACTACCTGGGCCGGTTCGCCGCCGGTTCGCAGAGCGGCCCGGCCGGTCCCTGGCAGTCGGCCGGGGAGTCGGCGATCGGCGGCTCGGCCGACCCGGACGCGCCGGCCATGCACACGCTGGACGCGGGTGCGGTCGTACGGGACACCCCGCAGGGCCCGGAGCTGACCATCACGCTGAGCTGGCCCGGCGAGCTGTTGGAGGACGCCGAGGTGGAACGGCTGGGCCAGGTCTGGCTGGAGATGCTGACCGGCCTCGCGGCCCACACCACCGACCCGGCCGCCGGCGGGCACACCCCCTCCGACTTCCCCCTCGTCGAGCTGACGCAGGAGGGCGTGGAGGAGTTGGAAGCCGCGGTACCGGAGCTGGTGGACATCTGGCCGCTGTCGCCGTTGCAGGAAGGGCTGTTGTTCCACGCCGCGTTCGACGACGGCGGCTCGGATGTGTACGGAGGGCAGCGGGCGCTGGCCTTGGACGGGCCGCTGGACGTCGGACGCTTGCGGGCGTCGTGGGAGGCGGTGCTGGACCGGCACCCGATTCTGCGGGCCGGTTTCCATCGGCGCGCGTCGGGCGAGGCGGTGCAGGTCATCGCGCGGGACGTGGTGCTGCCATGGCGCGAAGCCGACCTGACCGGGCTGACGGAGGCTGCGGCTTCGGCCGAAATGGCGCGGCTGGACGAGAGCGAGCTGGCGAGGCGGTTCGACCTGACGAGGGGCCCGTTGCTGCGGCTGCTGCTCGTCCGGCTCGGGGCGAACCGGCACCGCCTCGTGATGACCACCCACCACATCATCGTCGACGGTTGGTCGCTGCCGGTGCTGCTCGACGAACTGTCCGCGGTGTACGCGGAGGGCGGCGACGGACGCGCACTGCCCGCGGTGGCCTCCTACCGGGAGTACCTGGCGTGGCTGGGCCGGCAGGACAAGGAAGCGACACGGGCTGCCTGGCGGGCGGAACTGGCCGGAACCGACGAGCCCACCCTGGTGGTGCCCACGGACTCGGTCAGGGCGCCGGTCAGGCCGGAACTGGTGCGCATGGAGTGCACCGAAGAGCTGACGCGAGCACTGACGGAGCTGGCGCGCGTACACGGGCTGACGATGGCCACGGTGGTGCAAGGGGCGTGGGCGCTGGTTTTGGCGCGGCTGGCCGGACGTTCGGACGTGGTGTTCGGCACCACGGTCGCCGGCCGGCCCACGGACCTGCCGGGTGCGGAGTCGGCGATCGGCCTGTTCATCAACACGCTGCCGGTCCGGGTGAACCTGGTGGCGGGACAGCCGGTGATCGAGATGCTCGTCCGACTCCAGGAGCACCAAGTCAGTCTGATGAGTCATCAGCACATCGGGCTGTCGGAGATCAATCAACTCGCCGGTCCGGGCGCGGAGTTCGACACGCTCGTGGTGTACGAGAACTACCCGCGATCGTCTGCTGGGCCTGTCGGCGCCGACGCGCTGTCCATCCGCCCCGCCGGCGAGACGAAGGACGCGAGTCATTACCCCCTGGGCCTGATCGTGGGCCCCGGCGAACGGCTGGAGGCACAGCTGGACTACCGGCCGGACGTCTTCGAGCGCGCCCAGGCGGAGGAGGTCCTGGGGTCCCTGCTGCGGGTGCTGGAGCAGATCGCGGCCGCCCCCTCGGCGCCCGTGGCCCGGGTGAGCGTGCTGGACGACGTTCAGCGGTCGCGGGTGACGGAGGGCTGGCACGACACCGCCTGTCCGGTTGTCTCCGGTCCGCTGCCCGAGCTGTTCGGGCGGCAGGTGAAACGGTCGCCGGACTCGGTGGCCGTGGTCGCCGGCGAGCGGTCGCTGTCCTACGGCGAGCTGGAGGCGGAGGCGGGACGGCTGGCGCGCTATCTGGTGGCTTCGGGCGTGGGCCCGGAGTGCCGGGTGGCCGTGGTGGTCGAGCGCTCGGCCGCGATGATCGTGACGCTGCTCGCGGTCTCGATGGCCGGCGGGGTCTTCGTCCCGGTCGAGCCGGGCTATCCCGTCGAGCGGGTCGAGTACGTGCTGCGGGACGCGGATCCGGCCGTGGTGATCTGCACCGAAGCCACCCGGAGTGTGGTCCCGGAAGGATTCTCGGGCCGGGTGACGGTCTTGGATGAGCCGGAGGTCGTCGAGGCGGTGGCGGGCTGTGCGCCCGGCTTCGTGGACGACGCGGAGCGGACCGGACGTCTGAGCCACGCCAACGCGGCGTACGTGATCTACACATCGGGGTCCACGGGACGACCGAAGGGCGTCGTCGTGTCGCATACGGGGCTGGCGAACCTGGCGCGGGCACAGATCGACCGGTTCGGCGTGCATCCGCAAGCGCGGGTGCTGCAGTTCGCGTCGTTGAGCTTCGACGCGGCGGTCTCGGAGCTGTGCATGGCGTTCCTGTCGGGCGGCTCGCTGGTGGTGGTCGCGACCGGCGGCCTGCCGCCGCGGGTCGCGCTGGGCGAGGTCGTACGGGATACGGGAGCGACGCACGTGACCGTGCCGCCGAGCGTCCTGGCCGTGGAAGAAGCGCTGCCGGAAAAGCTGGAAACGCTGGTGGTGGCGGGCGAGGCATGCCCGGCGGGGCTGGTGGACCGCTGGTCGGCTGGCCGGCGGATGGTGAACGCGTACGGGCCGACGGAGCTGACGGTGTGCGCGGCCATGAGCCTGCCGTTGTCGCCGGGCGTCGGAGACACGGTGCCCATCGGGCGTCCCATGGCGAACATGCGAACCTTCGTGCTGGACGAGTTCCTGCAGCCGGTTCCGGTCGGGGCCGCCGGCGAGCTGTATGTCGCCGGGCCCGGCCTGGCCCGTGGCTATGCCGGCCGGCCGGGGCTGACGGCGGAGCGGTTCGTGGCCTGTCCGTTCGTACCGGGTGAGCGGATGTACCGCACCGGGGACGTGGTGCGCTGGACGGCCGGAGCGCAGTTGGTGTTCGTCGGCCGGGCGGACGCGCAGGTGAAGGTGCGCGGGTACCGGATCGAGCCGGGTGAGATCGAAGCGGTCCTGGCCGCACACCCGGACGTGGCACAGGCCGTGGTCGTCACGCGCGGCGACGGCCCCGGCGACAAGCGCCTCGTCGCCTACGTCGTCGCGGACATGACTGACCGCACGCACGAAGACCTGCGAACCGCCCTGCGCGCACACGTGGCCGCGGTGCTGCCCGAGTACATGGTGCCTACGGCGTTCGTGCCGTTGGACCGGCTGCCGGTGACGGTGAACGGGAAGGTGGACCGGGCCGCGCTGCCGGCGCCGGACTTCGAGGGGCTGGTTTCCGCGCGTGAGCCGCGGACGGGGGCGGAGACGGCCCTGTGCGTGCTGTTCGCCGGGGTGTTGGGGCTGGAGCGGGTCGGGGTCGAGGACAGCTTCTTCGAGCTGGGCGGGGACTCGATCATGTCGATGCAGTTGGCATCGCGGGCGCGTCGTGCGGGCTGGGTGGTGACACCACGTCAGGTGTTCGAGGAGAAGACGCCGGAACGTCTCGCGCGCGTCGTGGAAACGCCGGGAGCGGACGGCGACGGCACGGGGGATGACGGCGTGGGTGAGGTGGCGTGGACGCCGGTGATGCGGTGGCTGGGTGAGGGGGCTGCTGGTTCGCGGTTTGCGCAGTGGATGGTGGTGGGTGCTCCGGTTGGGTTGGGGCTGGGTGTGTTGGTGGCGGGTGTGGGTGTGGTGGTGGATGCGCACGACATGCTGCGGGCCCGGGTGCTGCCGGGTGGTGCGGAGCCGTCGTTGGTGGTGGGTGAGCGGGGTTCGGTGGATGTGGCCCGGCTGGTGGTCCGTGTCGATGCGGAAGGTGTCGGGGACGCGGGGCTGGACGGGTTCGCGGGTGATGTGGCGGGGGCGGCGGTGGAGCGGCTGGATCCTGTGGCGGGTGTGATGGTTCAGGTGGTGTGGGTCGATGCGGGGCCTGGTCGGGTTGGTCGTGTGGTGTTGGTGGTGCATCACTTGGCGGTGGACGGGGTGTCGTGGCGGATCTTGTTGCCGGACCTTGAGGCGGCCTGTGAGGCGGTGGCTGCGGGGCGGGAGCCGGTGCTCGATCCGGTGGGGACGTCGTTCCGGCGGTGGTCCGCTCTGCTGGCCGCGCAGGCTCGTAGCGAGGAGCGGCTGGCGGAGCTGGACGCCTGGACCGCGTTGCTCGGCGGGACGGAACCGACGCTGGGACAACGGGCGCTGGACCCGGCACGGGACACAGCGCAGACCGTGCGGGTCCGCTCGTGGGCGGTTCCTGCCCAGCAGGCCGCGACGCTGGGGGGACGCACGCCGAGCGTCTTCCACTGCGGTGTCCATGAAGTGCTGCTGGCCACGCTGGCCGGGGCGGTCGCACACTGGCGACCGGGCGCTGAATCCGGAGTCCTGGTGAATGTCGAGGGGCATGGCCGTGAGCCGGTGGCGGGAGCGGACCTCTCCCGCACGGTGGGCTGGTTCACCAGTACCCACCCCATCAGGCTGCGGACCGGCGATACCGATCTCGACGATGTGCTGGCCGGCGGACCGGCGGCCGGCGGCTTGCTGAAGGCGGTGAAGGAGCAGGTGCAGGCGGTGCCCGGCGACGGGCTCGGATATGAGCTGCTGCGTCATCTCAACCCGGAGACCGGCCCGGCTCTGGCCGCGCTGCCGGCGCCGCAGATCGGGTTCAACTATCTGGGCCGGTTCGCCGCCGGTGCGCGGAGCGGCCCGGTCGGTGCCTGGCAGTCGGCGGGGGAGTCGGCGATCGGCGGCTCGGCCGACCCGGACGCGCCGGCCATGCACACGCTGGAGGCGGGCGCGGTCGTACGGGACACCCCGCAGGGCCCGGAGCTGACCATCACGCTGAGCTGGCCCGGTCAGTTGTTGGAAGAGGACGAGGCGGAACGGCTGGGCCGGCTCTGGCTGGAGATGCTGGGCGGACTGGCCGTTCACACCACCGACCCTGTCGCGGGCGGGCATACCCCCTCCGACTTCCCCCTCATCCACCTCGCACAGGACGAAGTCGAGGAACTCGAAGCGATAGCAGCAGAACTCGAAGGAGGACGGTCCCTGTGAAATCGTCAACACCCGTCAAGGGCTCCGCCCTCGCAGAAGTCTGGCCGCTGTCCCCCCTCCAGGAGGGGATGCTGTTCCACGCCGCGTACGACGACCAAGGCCCCGACGTCTACGCGATGCAGTGCGTGCTGGCCGTCAACGGGCCACTGGACGCGGACCGGTTCCGGGCGTCCTGGAAGGTGTTGCTGGGCCGCCACGCGGCGCTGCGGGCGAGTTTCCAGCAGCGTAAATCGGGTGAGGCGGTGCAGCTCATCACGCGGGACGTCGTACTGCCGTGGCGCGAGGTCGATGTGTCCGGTCAGGACGAGCCCGACATGCTCGCTCAGGTCGGGAAGCTGGCCGACCAGGAGCGGGAGCACCGGCTGGACCCGGCGGCGGCGCCCTTGCTGCGGCTGCTGCTCGTCCGGCTCGGTGAGCGCCGGCACCGGCTGGTATTGACGACCCATCACATATTGATGGACGGCTGGTCGATGCCGGTCCTGCTCGACGAGCTGTCCGCGGTGTACGCGGCGGGTGGAGACGTACGGGTGCTGCCGCCGGTGGCCTCCTACCGGGAGTATCTGGCGTGGCTGAGCCGTCAGGACAAGGATGCGGCGCGGGCTGCCTGGCGGGCGGAGCTGGCGGGCGTCGCTGAGCCCACTCTCGTGGCGCCGGTGGACCCGGCCAGGGGCGCGGTGTTGCCGAAGGACACCCTGGTGGGGATTTCCGAGAGGACCACCGCGGCGTTGACGGAGTTGGCCCGTCGCCGGGGCCTGACGTTGAACACGATGGTCCAGGGCGCGTGGGCGCTGGTGCTGGCACGGCTGACCGGGCGCAGCGATGTGGTGTTCGGCGCCACGGTGGCAGGACGGCCGCCGGAGCTGCCGGGTGTGGAGTCGATGGTCGGCCTGCTCATCAACACGCTTCCGGTACGGGTGCGTCTCGAAGGCGGGCAGCCGGTCCTGGAGATGCTGGCGCGGTTGCAGGAACGCCAGTCCGCGCTCATCGCACACCAGCACTTGGGACTGTCGGAGATCCAGAAACTCGCCGGTCCCGGCGCGACCTTCGACACGCTCCTGGTGTACGAGAATTACCCACGTCCCCCCGCTGAACCCGCCCCCGCCGACACACTCTCCTTCGCCGGCATGGAGACGCACGAGGCGACCAATTTCCCGCTGACGCTGGGGATCGTTCCCGAAGATCGTCTGCAGATCCTCGTGACGCACCGGCCCGACCTGTTCGACGAGCAGGAAGCGGTCCGCATGGGCCGCCGTCTGGCGCGGGTGCTGGAACAGGTGGTGGCCGATCCGGCGGTTCGGGTGAGCGACATCGACGTGCTGGACGAGGCCGAGCGCTCGCGGGTGGTCGGGCAGTGGAACGACACCGGTCAGCCGGTGCCGTCGGGCACTGTCGTTGATCTCTTCGGTGCGTGGGCGTGCCGGTCTCCGAACGCGCCGGCGGTGCGGTGCGGTCCGGTGGTGCTGTCGTACGGGGAGTTGGAGGCGCGGGCGAATCGCTTGGCGCGGTATCTGACTGGTTTGGGTGTGGGTTGGGAGAGTCGGGTGGGTCTGTGTCTGCCGCGTGGGGTGGACATGATTGTGGCGCTCTTGGCGGTGTGGAAGGCGGGCGGCGCATTCGTGCCGTTGGATCCGGAGTATCCGGCTGACCGGCTGGCGTTCATGGTCGCGGACAGTGGCGCGTCGGTGGTGCTGGTGGACACTGGCGGAGCACTGTCCGAAGTGTCGGGAGGTACGGCGCGGGTGGTGCTGCTGGACGAGGTCGCGGAGGCCGTCGCGTCCGAGTCGGCGGAGCCGCTGGGCGTGCCCGTTGCGTCCGGCCAACTTGCCTACGTGATCTACACCTCGGGGTCGACGGGCCGACCGAAGGGCGTGGCGGTCGCTCACGGCGGCGTGATGAACCTTGCCGGGGCGATGCGACCGGTTCTCGGCGTCGCCGAAGGCACGACGGCCCTCCAATTCGCGTCGTTCAGCTTTGATGCGGCGGTCTTGGACGTGGCGGTCACGCTGGGGGCCGGGGGCACCCTGGCGATTGCTTCGAGCGAGGAGCGTACTGAGCTGGGGGCGTTGGCGGAGATGATCCGCTCGGCGGGCGTGACTGTGGCCAGTGTGGTGCCCTCGCTGCTGGGCGTGCTGGACCCGGCTTCTGTTCCCGGCGTGGAGAACTGGGTGCTCGGCGCGGAGCGTCTGAGTGCTGATCTGGCTGCTCGGTGGAGGGCTGGGGCGCGGGTGTGGAACACCTACGGCCCCACCGAGGCCACCGTGATCACTACGACGACGCTGCTGGATGAGGGCATCAGCCCGCAGGACGCGCCTCCGGCCATCGGCCGCCCCATCGACAACGCCCAGGTATTCGTGCTCAACGACTTCCTGAAGCCCGCTCCGGTCGGGGCGGTCGGCGAGCTCTACGTGGCCGGGCCCGGCCTGGCCCGCGGCTACAACGGCCGCCCGGACCTGACCGCCGAACGCTTCGTGGCCAACCCCTTTGCCACCGGTAGGCGGATGTACCGCTCGGGCGACCTGGCCCGGTGGACGGCCGACGGACAGCTGGAGTTCGCCGGCCGCGCGGACGACCAGGTCAAGGTCCGCGGCTTCCGCGTCGAGTTGGGTGAGATCGAATCGGCGCTCGCGTCCCACGTGACCGTGAGCCAGGCCGCGGTCGTCGTCCGCGAGGACCGGCCCGGCGAGAAGCGCCTGGTCGGCTACGTCGTCTCCGACGTGCATGAGGCCGACCCGAAGATGCTGCGTGAACACGTGGCCCGGACACTGCCCGACTACATGGTCCCGGTCGCTGTGGTGCCGCTGGTCCGGCTGCCGTTGACGGTGAACGGAAAGGTGGACCGGGCCGCGCTGCCCGCGCCGGACTTCACCGAACGGGTCTCCGGGCGGGCGCCGGAAGGCGAGATCGAAGAGACTCTGTGCGGCCTGTTCGCCGGGGTGTTGGGGCTGGAGCGGGTCGGGGTCGAGGACAGTTTCTTCGAGCTGGGCGGGGACTCGATCATGTCGATGCAATTGGCGTCGCGGGCACGTCGTGCGGGGCTGGTAGTGACGCCACGTCAGGTGTTCGAGGAGAAGACCGTGGAGCGTCTCGCGCGCTTGGTGGAGGCGGCGGGGGCTGAGGCGGACGCTGCGGATGATGTGGGTACGGGCGAGGTGCCCTGGACGCCTGTGATGCGCGCGCAGGGCGAACGGGTTGCTGGTTCGCGGTTCGCGCAGTGGATGGTGGTGGGCGCTCCGGTTGGGTTGGGGCTGGACGTGCTGGTGGCGGGTGTGGGTGCGGTGCTGGATGCGCACGACCTGCTGCGGGTTCGGGTGGCACCCGGTGGGGAGGCGCCCCCGCTGGTGGTGGGCGAGCGGGGTTCGGTGGACGCGGTGGGGCTGGTCACGCGGGTCGATGCGACCGGCGTGGCGGACGGTGAGCTGGACGGGTTCGCGGGTGATGCGGCGCGGGCGGCGGTGGAGCGGCTGGATCCTGTGGCGGGTGTGATGGCGCAGGTGGTCTGGGTCGATCCCGGGCCTGGTCGGGTTGGTCGTGTGGTGTTGGTGGTGCATCACTTGGCGGTGGACGGGGTGTCGTGGCGGATTTTGTTGCCGGACCTTGAGGCGGCCTGTGAGGCGGTGGCTGCGGGGCGGGTGCCGGTGCTCGATCCGGTGGGGACGTCGTTCCGGCGGTGGTCGGGTCTGCTGGCCGCGCAGGCTCGTAGCGAGGAGCGGCTGGCGGAGCTGGACGCCTGGACCGCGTTGCTCGGCGGGACGGAACCGACGCTGGGGCAACGGGCGTTGGACCCGGCACGGGACACGGCACAGACCGTGCGGGTCCGCTCGTGGGCGGTCCCTGCCCGACAGGCGGCCACGCTGACCTCCCGGACGCCGAGCGTCTTCCACTGCGGTGTCCATGAAGTGCTGCTGGCCACGCTGGCCGGGGCAGTCACGTACTGGCGAACGGGCGCTGACCGCCGAGTCCTGGTGGATATCGAGGGGCACGGCCGGGAGCCGGTGGCGGGAGCGGACCTGACACGCACGGTCGGCTGGTTCGCGAGTGTGCATCCGGCCCGGCTGGACATGACGGGTGTCGACCTTCCCCAGGCCCTGGCGGGTGGCCGGGCCGCCGGCGCACTGCTGAAGGCCGTCAAGGAGCAGGTACAGGCGGTACCCGGCGACGGGCTCGGATACGGGCTGCTGCGCCACCTCAACCCCGACACAAGTCCCACGCTGGCCGCGCTGCCGGCCCCGCAGATCGGGTTCAACTATCTGGGACGGTTCGCCGGCGGCACATCGACGGGCGTGGTGGGCCCGTGGCAGATGGCGGGGGAATCGGCGGTCGGCGGTGCGGCCGACGCGGACATGCCGGCGACGCACGCGCTGGAGGCGGGCGCGATCGTACGGGACACCCCGCAAGGGCCGGAGCTGACCATCACGCTGAGCTGGCCCAGCGAGCTGTTGGAAGAGGACGAGGCGGAACGGCTGGGCCGGGTCTGGCTGGAAATGCTGACCGGTCTGGCCGCTCACACCACCGATCCCGCCGCAGGCGGGCACACCCCGTCCGACTTCCTCCTCGACCTCGCGCAGGACGAAGTCGACGAACTCGAAGCCGAGTTCGCCGACGACCACATGTGACCCGCTGCAACATTCCGTTGTGAGGAGAAAGAGCGATGACTCGATCCCATGTCGAAGATGTATGGCCGCTTTCGCCGTTGCAGGAAGGCATGCTGTTTCACGCAGCCCTCGACGACCAGGGCCGTGACGCCTACCAGGGGCAACGGACACTTGAGCTGATCGGGCCGGTGGACGCGCAGCGGTTGCGCACGTCGTGGGAAGGACTGCTGGCCCGGCATGCCGTGCTGCGGGCGAGTTTCCGCCGGCGCAAGTCGGGCGAGGCGGCCCAGGTCATCGCGCGGGAGGTGACGCTGCCGTGGCGGGAGGCGGACGTCTCCGATATGACGGAGGCCGACGCTCTGGTCGAGCTGGACCGGCTGGCCGCACAGGAGCTGTCGGAGCGGTTCGACCTGGCGGTCGCACCGTTGCTGCGGCTGCTGCTCGTCCGGCTCGGTGCGGAGCGGCACCACCTGGTGGTCACCAGTCACCACATCCTCATGGACGGCTGGTCCCTGCCGGTTCTGATCAACGAAATGTTTACGGCATACACGGCAGGTGGTGACGCTGCGGGATTGCCCCCGACGACTTCCTACCGGGAGTACCTGGCCTGGCTGAACCGTCAGGACAAGGATGCGGCGCGGGCTGCGTGGCGGGCGGAGCTGGCGGGCGCCGCTGAGCCCACACTCGTAGCACCGGCGGGCCCACCCCCGGCGGCCGTGGCTTTCGCAAGCCTGATCACCGAGATTCCCGAGGACATGTCCCAGGGCCTGGTGAGGCTGGCCCGTAGCCACGACCTGACGGTGAATACGGTGGTGCAGGGCGCGTGGGCGCTGGTGCTGGCACGGCTGACCGGGCGCGGCGATGTGGTGTTCGGCGCCACTTCGGCAGGGCGACCCACGGAGCTGCCCGGCGTGGAGTCGATGGTCGGCCTCACCATGAACACCCTCCCGGTACGGGTGTGCCTCCAGGGCGGGCAGCCCGTGCTGGAGATGCTGGCGCAGTTGCAAGAACGCCAGTCCGCACTGATGACTCACCACCACCTCGGGCTGCCGGAGGTCCAGCGACTGGCCGGCCCAGGCGCGACGTTCGACACGCTCGTGGTGTACGAGAACTACCCCCGTCCCCCCGCCGCGCCGCCCACCCCGGACGCCTTCGCCATCCGTTTCGCCGGCGGGCAGGAATCCGCGCACTATCCGCTCACGCTGCTCGTGGCCCCCGGCGACCGGATGCCCTGCAAGCTCGACTACCGGTCGGACGTGTTCGACCGTGACGCCGTCGAGCTGATCTTCGAGCGTCTGGTACGGGTACTGGAGCAGATCGTGGCGGACCCGACGGCCCGGGTGAGCGACATCGACGTGCTGGAGGCGGCTGAGCGTTCGTGGGTGGTCGAGGAGTGGAACGACACTGCGCTGCCGGTGTTGGCGGGGTCGTTGTTGGAGCTGTTCCGGGTTCGGGTCGAGCGGTCGCCGGGTGTGGCTGCGGTGCGGTGTGGCTCGGTGGTTGTGTCGTATGGGGAGTTGGAGGGGCGGGCGAATCGTCTGGCGCGGTATTTGACTGGTTTGGGTGTGGGTCGCGAGAGCAGGGTCGGATTGTGTCTGCCGCGTGGGGTGGACATGGTTGTGGCGCTGTTGGCGGTGTGGAAGGCCGGTGGCGCGTATGTGCCGTTGGATCCGGAGTATCCGGTGGACCGGCTGGCGTTCATGGTTGCGGACAGTGGTGCGTCGGTGGTGTTGGGCACCGGCGGAGCACTGTCCGAGGTGCTGGTCGGGGCGGCGCGGGTGGTGTTGTTGGACGAGGTCGCGGAGCGCATCGGGTCCGAGTCGGGGGAGCCGCTGGGCGTGCCGGTTGTGCTTGGCCAACTCGCGTACGTGATTTATACGTCGGGGTCGACGGGTCGGCCGAAGGGTGTGGCGGTCGCCCATGGTGGGGTGGCGAATCTGGCGGAGGTGATGCGGCCGGTTCTCGGCGTGGCCGAGGGCACGGTGGCGTTGCAGTTCGCGTCGTTCAGCTTTGATGCTGCGGTCCTTGATGTTGCGGTGACGTTGGGCGCGGGCGGGACGCTGGCGATTGCTTCGAGTGAGGAGCGTAGTGAGCCGGGGGCGTTGGCGGAGATGATCCGCTTGGCGGGTGTGAGTGTGGCCAGCGTGGTGCCGTCGCTGCTGGGTGTGTTGGATCCGGTTTCTGTTCCTGGTGTGGAGAACTGGGTGTTGGGTGCGGAGCGTCTGAGTGCTGGTCTGGCTGCTCGGTGGAGGGTTGGGGCGCGGGTGTGGAACACCTATGGGCCCACCGAGGCCACGGTGATCACCACAGCGACGCTGCTGGATGAGGGCATTACGTCGCAGGACGCGCCGCCTGCCATCGGCCGCCCGATCGGCAACGCCCAGGTGTTCATCCTGGACGCTTTCCTTAAGCCTGCTCCGGTCGGGGCGGTCGGTGAGTTGTACGTGGCGGGTCCTGGTCTGGCCCGCGGCTACGTAGGGCGCGCGGATCTGACCGCCGAACGCTTCGTGGCCTGCCCGTTCGTACCCGGTGGGCGGATGTATCGCTCGGGTGACCTGGCCCGCTGGACGGCTGAGGGACAGTTGGAGTTCGCTGGCCGCGCGGACGACCAGGTCAAGATCCGCGGCTTCCGCGTCGAGCCCGGTGAGGTGGAGTCCGTCCTCGCCTCGCACCCGGACGTCGGCCAGGCCGCAGTCGTGGTCCGCGAAGACCGCCCCGGCGAGAAGCGCCTGGTCGCATATGTCGTTCCCATGGTCGCTGTCGAGTTCGACAGCACGGTGTTGAGTGGCTTTGCCGCCCGTCACCTGCCGGAGTACATGGTTCCCGCCGCGGTGGTGGTGCTGGAGGCATTGCCGCTCACGGTGAACGGCAAGCTGGACCGAGCCGCTCTGCCCGCACCTGACCGCGCGCTCAGCACCGGCCGTGCTGCTGCGACACCGACGGAGGAGGTGTTGTGCGGACTGTTTGGTGAGGTGTTGGGGGTGGAGTGGGTGGGGGTTGGGGTGTCGTTCTTTGAGTTGGGTGGTGATTCGTTGTTGGCGATGCGGTTGGTTGGGCGGGTGCGGTCGGTGTTGGGGGTGGAGGTGGGTGTTCGGGAGTTGTTTGGTGCGCCGACGGTGGCGGGGTTGGCGGGGTTGGTTGATGGTGCTGTGGGTGGTGTGGGGGTTGGGTTGCGGTCGTGGGAGCGGCCGGGGGTGTTGCCGTTGTCGTTTGCGCAGCAGCGGATGTGGTTTTTGAATCGGTTGGAGGAGTCGGGGTCGGAGGGTGCTGCGGCTTATAACTTGCCGTTGGCGTTGCGGATTTCGGGTGGGTTGGATGTGGGGGCGTTGGGGGCGGCGTTGGGGGATGTTGCTGATCGGCATGAGAGTTTGCGGACGGTTTTTCCGGATGTGGAGGGTGTGCCGTTTCAGCGGGTGTTGGAGGGGGAGTTGGGGCGTCCGTCGTTGGTGGTGGTGGAGGCTGGTGAGGAGTGGGAGGGGGTTTTGGCTGGGCTTTCGGGGCGTGGGTTTGATGTGCGGGTGGATTTGCCGTGGCGGGTGTGGTTGTTGAGGGTTGCGCCGTCGGAGTTTGTGTTGTTGGTGGTGGCGCATCATATTGCTTCGGATGGTTGGTCGATGGGGGTGTTGGCGCGGGATCTTGAGGTTGCGTATGGGGCGCGGTGTGTGGGTCGGGTGCCGGGGTGGGAGCCGTTGCCGGTGCAGTATGCGGATTATGCGTTGTGGCAGCGGGAGGTGTTGGGGGAGTTGGGGGATTCGGGGAGTTTGGTCAGTGGTCAGTTGGATTATTGGCGGGGGGTTTTGGCGGGGGCGCCGCAGGAGTTGGTGTTGCCGTTGGATCGGCCGCGGCCGGCGGTTCCGTCGTTCCGGAGTGGTTCGGTGCCGGTGGGGGTGGGTGCGGGGACGCATGCGGGGTTGGTGGAGTTGGCGGGGCGTGGTCGGGTGACGATGTTTATGGTCGTGCATGCGGCGGTGTGTGTTTTGTTGGCGCGGATGGGCGCTGGGGAGGATGTGGTGGTCGGTACTCCGATTGCGGGTCGTTCGGATGCGCAGTTGGAGGAGTTGGCGGGGTTCTTTGTGAATACGTTGGTGTTGCGGGCGGATTTGGGTGGGGATCCGTCGTTCGTGGAGTTGTTGGGGCGGGTGCGGGAGGCGGATCTTGGTGCGTATGCGCATCAGGAGGTGCCGTTTGAGCGGTTGGTGGATGAGTTGAATCCGGTCCGTTCGACGTCGCGGAGTCCGTTGTTTCAGGTGATGGTGGCGTTGCAGAATGTGCCGGAGGCGCGGTGGGAGTTGCCGGGGTTGCGGGTGAGTGCGGTGCCGCCGTCGTCGGCGCCGCCGGCGCGTTTTGATTTGTCGGTGACGTTGGGGGAGCGGCGTGGGGCGGATGGGGCTCCGGCCGGTTTGGGTGGCGGGATCTTGTATGCCGCGGATCTGTTCGATGAGGCGACGGTGCGGGCGCTGGCGGCGCGTCTGGCGCGGGTGCTGGAGCAGGTCGCGGCCGACCCGCAGATCCACCTCAGCGACATCAACGTACTGGAGGAGATCGAACGCTCCCAGGTAGTGGAGCAGTGGAACGACACCACCCAGCCGGTGCCGGTGGGAAGCGTTGTTGATCTCATTGCTGCGTGGGCTGGGGCGGCTCCGGGTGTGGCGGCGGTGCGGTGCGGTCCTGTGGTGCTGTCGTATGGGGAGTTGGAGGCGCGGGCGAATCGCTTGGCCCGCTATCTGACCGGTCTCGGTGTGGGTCGCGAGAGCAGGGTCGGATTGTGTCTGCCGCGTGGGGTGGACATGGTTGTGGCGCTGTTGGCGGTGTGGAAGGCCGGTGGCGCGTATGTGCCGTTGGATCCGGAGTATCCGGTGGACCGGCTGGCGTTCATGGTTGCGGACAGTGGTGCGTCGGTGGTGCTGGGCACCTCCGCGACCTCGGCGCGGGTGTCGGCCGGGGCGGCGCGGGTGGTGTTGTTGGACGAGGTCGCGGAGCGCATCGGGTCCGAGTCGGGGGAGCCGCTGGGCGTGCCGGTTGTGCTTGGCCAACTCGCGTACGTGATTTATACGTCGGGGTCGACGGGTCGGCCGAAGGGTGTGGCGGTCGCCCATGGTGGGGTGGCGAATCTGGCGGAGGCGATGCGGCCGGTTCTCGGCGTGACCGAGGGCACGGTGGCGTTGCAGTTCGCGTCGTTCAGCTTTGATGCCGCTGTCCTTGATGTTGCGGTGACGTTGGGCGCGGGCGGGACGCTGGCGATTGCTTCGAGTGAGGAGCGCACTGAGCCGGGGGCATTGGCGGAGATGATCCGCTTGGCGGGCGTGAGCGTGGCGAGTGTGGTGCCCTCGCTGCTGGGTGTGCTGGACCCGGCTTCTGTTCCCGGTGTGGAGAACTGGGTGTTGGGTGCGGAGCGTCTGAGTGCTGGTCTGGCTGCTCGGTGGAGGGCTGGGGCGCGGGTGTGGAACACCTACGGCCCCACCGAGGCCACGGTGATCACCACAGCCACCTTGCTGGATGAGGGCATCAGCCCGCAGGACGCGCCGCCCGCCATCGGCCGCCCGATCGGCAACGCCCAGGTGTTCATCCTGGACGCTTTCCTTAAGCCTGCTCCGGTCGGGGCGGTCGGCGAGCTCTACGTGGCCGGTCCTGGTCTGGCCCGCGGCTACAACGGCCGTCCGGACCTGACCGCCGAACGCTTCGTGGCCTGCCCGTTCGTACCCGGCGCACGGATGTACCGTTCGGGCGACCTGGCCCGCTGGACGGCCGAGGGACAACTGGAGTTCGCCGGCCGCGCGGACGACCAGGTCAAGATCCGCGGGTTCCGCGTCGAGCCGGGCGAGGTCGAGTCCGTCCTCGCCTCGCACCCGGACGTCGGCCAGGCCGCAGTCGTGGTCCGCGAGGACCGGCCTGGCGACATGCGGCTGATCGGCTACGTCGTACCCGAGACAGTCGTACCCGAGGAGGTCGTATCCGAGGCAGCCGTACCCGAGACACAGGGCATCGACCAGCGGCTGCTGCGTGAGCACGTGGCCAAGGCGCTGCCCGACTACATGGTCCCGACAGCGGTCGTCGTGCTGGAAGCACTGCCGCTCACCGCCAACGGCAAGCTCGACCGGAATGCCCTGCCGGTGCCCGATCTTGCCGAACGGGTCTCCGGCCGGGCGCCGGAGAGCGAGACCGAGAAGGCCGTGTGCGCGCTGTTCGCCGAGGTCCTCGACCTCGAACGGGTCGGTGTGGACGACAACTTCTTCGACCTGGGCGGCAACTCGACACTGGCGATGCGCCTGGCCGGGCGGATCAGGACCGAGCTCGGAACCGAGTTGAGCATGCGTCAGTTCTTCGGCGCGTCGACACCGCTCGGCGTGGCGCGGATGCTGGAGTCGAAGGTGCGCCCCGTACTGGAGCCGGTCGACCACCCGGACGACATTCCCCTCTCGGCGAGCCAACTGCGCACCTGGCAGCTGGCCCGGCTGAACGAGGACACGGCGGACCAGCAGACCTCGGTCGCACTTCGCCTGGGTGGTGAGCTGGACCCGGCCGCGTTGGAGCAGGCGCTGGGAGACGTCGCGGCGCGGCACGACATCCTGCGGACGACCTTCGTCGGCGCCGACGGCGGCGATGTGCGCCAGCACATCCTGGAGGCCGATACCGGCCGTCCCACGCTGACGGTGGTACCGGCCACTGAGGGAGAGCTGGCCGATCTGCTGGCCACCCGTACCCAGCACAGGTTCGACCTCTCGCGGGAGGCGCCCTGGGCGCAGTACTTGTTCGCCCTCTCGGACACCGAGCATGTGTTGCTCCTCGTGGTGCACCGGATCGCCGCGGACGACGCGTCGTTGGACGTACTGGTCCGCGATCTCGCGGCGGCGTACGGCGCACGGCGGGAAGGCCGCGTTTCCGAGCGAGCGCCGCTGCCCTTGCAGTTCGCCGACTACGCGCTCTGGGAGCGGGAACTGCTCCAGGGCGAGCAGGACGCGGACAGCCTGATCAGCGATCAGCTCACCTACTGGAAGAACACCTTGGCGGACGTGGGCGCGGAGACGCGGCTGCCGACCGACCGTCCGCGGCCGGTGCGGCCGTCCCACAGCCGCGGTGCGGACTCCGTTCCGCTGAGCCTCGACGCCGAGGCGCACGACCGGCTGATGGAAGCCGCCGAAGCTCATGGGGCTTCCGCGTTCATGGCCGTGCACGCCGCCCTCGCGTTGCTGCTGACACGGCTCGGCGCGGGAGACGACCTCACGCTCGGAACCGTCCTCCTGCGCCAGGACGCCGAAGAGGGGCTGGACGGGTTGGTGGGCCCCTTCACCGATCGGCTGGCGCTGCGTACGGACATCTCCGGCGACCCCACGTTCCTCGAACTGCTCGGCCGGGTACGGGAGACCGATCTGTCCGCCTACGCCTATCAGGACGTCCCCTTCGAGTACCTGGTGGAGGCGCTGCGGCTGCCCCCGTCGAAGGGGACCCATCCGGTGTTCCAGGTCCTGCTCGAAGTGCACGACGACATCGCCGAGAAGTGGGACACGTCGGAGCTGCCAGGTCTGCACACCACCCGGCTGCCGGTGGAGACCGAGTTCTCCGGGCTGGACCTGTCGTTCAGCCTCACCGAGCGGCAGGAGGACGACGGCAGCCCGGACGGCATGGACGGTTCCCTGCGGTACTCCGCGGAACTCTTCGACCGGGCCACCGCCTCAGCCCTCGCGAACCGGCTCATCCGTGTTCTGGAACAGGTGGGGGCCGATCCGGGGCTGCGGCTGAGTCAGGTGGACATCCTGCTGGACCCGTCCGAGCACCGTCGGTTGGTGGAGACTTGGAACGACACGGCGGCGGAGGTCCCGGACTGCACCCTGGTCGAGATGCTGGCCGAGCACGTGGCCCGTACCCCCGATGCCGTCGCGGTCTCGGATCAGGACGGCGCGCTCACGTACGGCACGCTGGATGCCGCGGCAGGGCTGCTCGCCCATCGGCTGGTCGGGCGGGGGGCCGGGCCGGAAGAGGTCGTCGTGGTGGCGCTGCCGTCTACGGCCGGGCTCGTGGTGGCGCTGCTCGGCGTACTCAAGTCCGGCGCCGCCTGCCTGTTCGCCGACCCGGACCGGCCCGTGGAGGGGATCGCGTCCGCTTTGAGGCGGAACCGTCCCGCCGCGCTGATCTGCACTGCCGTCACGGCCGGGCTGCTGCCCGACGACAACACGGTCGCGGTCGTGCCGATCGACGACCTGCTGCCGGCGGCGGTGAACGGCGCAGCACGCGAGGCCGGCCTCACGGGGCACGACCTCAGCCGGTTGCCGTCGCCGTTGCCCGGTCACGCGGCGCTGGTGCTCGACGCCACGACACCGGCCGGCGCCGCCGCGGGTGCGGTCGTCGAACACCGTGCGCTGGTCAACCAGGTGGCGCACCGTATGCACGCCTTCCCGGCGGATCACGCGGTGACGCTGGACGTACGCGCCCCCCTCTCCGCGCTGTACACGTCGCTGCTGGCGGCCCTGTGCGCCGGCTGCGGCGTCCGGCTGGGCGTACCCGGGCGGGACGGCACACCGGCCGCTGGAGACCCGGCTGCTGGAGACCCGGCCGCGCCGGATGGCACTTCGCTGCTGGTCACCACTCATGAGCAACTGGCCGCGGTGATGGAATCCCCGGCCGGGGAACCGCCTTTCGCCGAGGTCATGGTGGTGGACAGCGGGCCGGCGGCAGCCGGGAGCATGGAGGAGTGGCGGGAGCGGTATCCGGACGTGGCGCTAGTGAGCGGCCATGGCGCGGCGGAGACCGCCGGCTCGTGGCTCGACCACCGGCACGGGCCCGAAGAGCCCCTCGCGCTACATGTCCCCACCGGGCGGCCGGCGTGGAACACCCGTGCTTTCGTGCTGGACGACCTCCTGCGCCCGGTGCCGCCGGGTGTGGTGGGAGATCTGTACGTCGCGGGGGCCTCGCTGGCGCGCGGCTACGCGGACGCTCCGGGGCTGACCGGCGAACGGTTCGTGGCCTGCCCCTTCGGCCGTGCCGGGGAGCGGATGCTCCGTACGGGCGAGCGGGCGCAGCGCACCGCTGCGGGGCTGCTCACGGTGCTGGACGAGGACCCGAACAGCGACCAGCGGTCTCAAACGGCCCTGCGCGCCGTCAGGAACCGCGACGACCTGGACGTGCTGTTGCCGCTACGGTCGGCCGACGGCCGGCCTCCGCTGTTCTGCCTGCACCACAGCACCGGTTTGAGCTGGGGATGGGCGGCCATCCTCCAGCACCTGCCGGAGGACCAGCCGGTGTACGGGGTGCAGGCGCGCGGCCTCGCGGGGCCGGAGCCCCTGCCGCAGAACATCGAGGAGATGGTGGCCGACTACGCCGATCAGATCCGGTCCGTCCAGCCCTCCGGTCCGTACCACCTGCTCGGGTGGTCCGTCGGCGGCGTGATCGCCCAGGCGCTCGCCACCCGGCTTGAGGAAGTGGGCGAGGAGGTGGCGCTCCTCGCGCTGCTCGACGGTTACCCCGGCGTCCTCGGCAGGTCCACCTTCACCGGCGCCGAGGACCCGGGCGGCGCGGAAGGCGACGCCATGCCGGAGGCGCGCGATTTCCAGACGTCCCCCGGCGAGGGCGCCCCCTTCCCGATGGGCGTGAGCGGCCCGCTCGTGACGAACATGCAGGAGATCATGCGGAACACGGTCGAGATCGCGCAGAATCACACACCGCGTCGCTTCCGGGGCGACCTCCAGCTCTTCATCGCGACCGAGGACCGCCCGGCGGACCTGCCGGTGCCGGACGCGATCGCGAGCTGGCAGCCCTTCACGGGTGGGGAGGTCGTGGCGCATGAACTGCCCGTCAATCACAACGACATGCTCCAGGCGGCCAACCTGTCGCACATCGGACGCATCGTCGCGGATGCGATCCGGGCGGTGGGCGACGCGTGAGAGGCGCGAGCGCGACGACCGAGAGGCAAGGGACGACCGAGGGGCAAGGGACGACCGAGGGGCAAGGACGGAAGGAAAGGCCGAAGGGGGCCCGCGAATGACCAAGCCAGCAGACCTTCCCGCGCGTCGGCACCGGAGCGGGGTGAAGCCGTCGGACCTGCCGGTGCACCAGCAGCGGAACAGACAGGATCCGTTGCCCGAGCTGAGCCGGATGAGTGCGGAAACACCGCTCGTCGAAGACCCCGGGCCCGGCATCAACGACTGGGTCGCCACCGGCCGTGACGAGGTGCGGGCGATCCTCGCCGACGCGGACCGCTTCAGCACCCGTCCGCCCGCGGACAGCCCGGAGGACTCCCGACGGCTGACCCAGGTCGGCAACCCGCTGCAGTACGACCCGCCCGAGCACACCCGGATTCACAAGATGCTGCGGCCGGAATTCACCGTGCGGCGGATACGCAGACTGGAACCGGCCATCGAGAAGATCGTGGCGGACCGGCTGGACGTCCTGGAGCGCGCCGGGCAGCCGGCCGACCTCATGCGCCACTTCGCCTGGCCTGTACCGGGCCTGGTCGGCTGCTCCCTGCTCGGTATCCCCCGTGACGACCAGGCCGAACTGGCCCGCAACATGGACCTCAGCCGTCGCACCGACCGCCCCCGGAAGCTGGTGCTGGCCGCGGCGAACGCGTTCGACGGATACCTGATCAGGTTCGTGGCGCAGAAGCGTCGTGACCCGAGCGCCGATGACCTGATCAGCACGCTGATCCGGGAGTACGGGCAGGATGTCCTCGACAAGGAACTGGTGGGATTCTGCGCCTCCCTGCTGGCCGCCGGACTGGAGAACATGGCCGGGATGCTGGGGCTCGGCACGCTGGCGCTGCTGGAACACCCCGACCAGCTGGCTCTGCTCCGGGAGCGGCCGGAGCTGCTGGACCAGGCGGTGGAGGAGATGTTTCGCTACGTCGCGGTCGTCCCGATCGCCTCGCCCCGAACGGCCCTGGAGGACGTGCCGATCGCGGGCCGGGTGATGAAGGCCGGCGAGATCGTGTCCTGCTCGCTGCTCGCGGTCAACCGGGCCCAGAACCCCGATGCGCCACAGGATGATTTCGACATCACCCGCGAGAACAACAACCACATGGCCTTCGGGCACGGCGTGCATTTCTGCACCGGTGCGGCGTTGGCCCGGATGGAAATGCGGATCGCCGTCTCGGCGCTGCTGGACCGCTTTCCCCGGCTGCGGCTGGCCGTGCCGGTGGGCGAGGTGCGCTTCAGGCCGCTGACGCTGGCGGCTTACGGCGTCGAGAAGCTTCCCCTCGCCTGGTAGGGCGCGAGCAGGCCGTTCGCGACCAGGCCCTGCGCTCGTCCGCGCGCGTCGTGGAAAACGCGCGCTGGGCAAACACGCGCCATGGAAAGCCGTGCACCGCCTTTTCGTTGAGCGGAGAGTATGAAAGGGACATACGAATGCCGAAGCCATCAGACATCCCCGTGCACCAACGCCGCAATGGAATAGACCCCTTGCCCGAGCTGAGCCGGATGAGTGCGGAAACGCCGCTCGTCGCGGCCGCCGGGCCGGGAATGCACGACTGGATCGCCACCGGCAGAGAGGAAGTGCGGGCGATTCTCGGCGACGCGGACCGGTTCAGCACCCGGCCGCCGACGGTGAGCGAAGAGGACTCCCGGCAGCTGGTCGAGCCCGGCAACCTGCTGCAGTACGACCCGCCCGAGCACACCCGGCTCCGGAAGATGCTGACGCCGGAGTTCACCGTTCGCCGGATGCGCAGGATGGAACCCATCATCGAGAAGGTCGTGGCGGACCAGCTGGACGCCCTGGAGCGCGCCGGGCAGCCGGCCGACCTCATGCGGCACTTCGCCTGGCCCGTACCGGGTCTGGTCGCCTGCGGGCTGCTCGGTCTGCCCCGTGACGACCTGACCGATCTGGCGCGCATGCTCGATATCCGCGCCACCAGCCGCAGCAGGAAGAAGATGGTGGCGGCGAAGGCGCTCGACAATTATTTGGTCAAGATCATGGCACGAAAGCGCCGCGATCCGGGCGAAGACCTCCTCGGCATGCTCATCCGCGAGCACGGCGAGGGCGTCACCGACCAGGAGTTGGCGGGAATCTGCTCGTCCTTCGTGGCCGCCGCGCTGGAGGGCTCCACCCAGATGCTGGGACTGGGCACGCTGGCGCTGCTGGAACACCCCGGCCAACTGGCTCTGCTCCGGGACCGGCCGGAGCTGACGGACCAGGCGGTGGAGGAACTGCTCCGTTACGTGGCGGTCGTCTCGACCGCTTCGCCCCGCACCGCCCTGGTGAATGTGCCCCTCGCCGGCCAGGTGATCAAAGCCGGCGAAGTCGTCGGCTGTTCCCTCCTCGCGGCCAACCGTGCCCAGGACCCCGATGCGCCGCAGGACGATTTCGACATCACCCGCGAGAACACCACTCATCTGGCCTTCGGACACGGCGTCCATTACTGCGTCGGCGCGTCGCTGGGCAGGATGCAGCTGCGGATCGCTTTCGCGGGGCTGCTGCGGCGCTTCCCCGAGCTGCGGCTGGCGGTACCACCTGACGAGCTGCGCTTCCGGCTTTTCGCCCCTCAGTACGGTGTGGAAGCGCTGCCCGTGGCTTGGTGACGGACGACTTGGTGTCGGACGACTTGGTAACGGACGAGGAGAGACGGGGACGGAAGGACAGCTTCATTTCGGCTGTGCGCATTCCGCGAGATTAGGCATGACCGAGGTCTGACCGACGTCTGACCAGGGCCGGACCGAAACCGGACCGAAACCGGACCGAAGCCGGACCGAAAACCGGACCGAAAACCGGACCGAAGGACGTCGGCGGAGAGCGTCAACGCTCTCCGCCGACGTCCTTTCGTATTGCGCGAGCTGCGACGATGCGCGCGCCGCGCCGATTCCTTAGAAGTCGTCGTCGGCTGTATCCGCCGTGTGACCGGCCGCCGCGTAGAACTTGGCCTCATGTTCCTCACACGAAAGCGCGTCAGCGCGCAGACTCTGCTAGCCGTATCAGCCCTTTTTGCCGGGGCCCTGCTCACGGGCTGCTCCGAGGACTCCTCGGCCGCGTCGTCCGATCCGAGCGCGTCCTCGTCTCCCAAGAGCGGGTTCGACCAGGCATTGGCCCACGCGCAGTGCATGCGCGAGAACGGGGTGCCCAACTACCCGGACCCGAAGCAGGACGCCAACGGGCGCGTCAACATCAGCCCGGGTGAGGGCGTCGACCCGAATTCCCAGGCGTTCAGGGATGCGAGTCAGGCATGCCGGGACCTGCAGCCGCAAGGCCAGGGCGGCCCGGACGGCGGTGGCGAGATCAACCCGGCCAAGGTCGCGAAATGGGCGAAGTGCATGCGGGCGAACGGCCTGCCCAAGTTCCCCGACCCGGAGATCAACGGCAATGAGCTGACGATCGACGTCGCGGCGGCCGGCATCAAGCCGACCGACGGCAACTTCCAGAAGGCCCAGCAGGCATGCCAGGACAAGTTCCCCGGCGGCATGGTGCGGCTGCAAGGCCCGGGCCCCGGTGATGCGCAGTGACCACGTCGGACGGAACCGACGAGCTGCACAGGCAGCCCGGTGCGTCGTCCGGCGCACTGGAAGTCCACGGCCCGAGTGAGGTGTCGAGTGAGACGTCCGTCGAAAGCTCCGGCGCCCTCGCCGCCACGAGTGCGGACGGCGGTGAGAGCGTTGTGCCGCCGGAGAGCGGTCGCCGTCGCCGACCGCTGCGCACCTCGCTGATCGTGACCGTCGCGATCGCCGTCGCCGCGGCTGCGGGCATCGCCGCCACGGGAACGTTCGGAGGCGACGACACGAGCAGTACGAGCGCGGCCCCCGCCGGACCCTCGGCGACGGCGAAGGTCAAGCGGACCACGCTGAGCAGCACCGAGACCGTGGACGGCAACCTCGGCTACGGCGACGAGTCCACCGTCCAGGCCCCGGCCTCGTCCGGTACGGGCGGTGGCGGCAGCGGGGAGTCCGCGCAGAACGGCCAGCCGGCGCAGAACGACGGGGCGGCCGACAGCGGGTCCTCCGGGATCATCACCTGGCTGCCGGACGGCGGCGACACCATCACGCGCGGCAAGCCCGTGTACAAGGTCAACCAGCAGAAGGTCCCGCTGCTGTACGGCTCCACGCCCTTCTACCGCACGCTGAAGCAGGGCAGCGAAGGCGCCGACGTCAAGACGCTGGAGCAGAACCTCTCCGAACTGGGCTACGACGGGTTCACCGTGGATGACGAGTACACCTACTCCACGGCTCAGGCGGTCAAGGACTGGCAGGACGACCTGGGCCGCGACCAGACCGGGACCGTGCGGCCCGGGGACGCGGTGGTGGCCTCCGGCGCCAGGCGCGTCGCCGAGGTGAAGACCGCCCCCGGTGCCCAGCTGAGCGGCGCCCTGCTGACCTGGACCGGCACCGAGCGGCTCATCGCCGTCGACCTGGACGTGGAATACGAGGACACGGTGAAGAAGGGCACCAAGGCCACGGTCACCCTGCCCGACAACACCGAGGTCGAGGCCGAGGTGACGGACGTCGGGACCCCCACCACCCCCAAGAGCGACGGGTCCTCCGACAGTTCCTCCGACAGCTCCAAGGATTCCCAACAAGCCACCCTGCCCGTGGAGCTGAAGGTCAAGGACCAGAAGAGCCTCGGCCGCTACCAGGCCGCCGCCGTGGATGTCGAGCTGAAGGACAAGACCCGCAAGGACGTGCTCGCGGTTCCCGTAAACGCCCTGGTGGCGCAGCGCGGCGGCGGCTACGCGGTGGAGGCCGTGACGTCGAAGGGCTCCGAGTACCGCCCGGTCAAGGTCGGCATGTTCGCGGACAGCCTGGTCGAGGTGTCCGGTGACGGCATCACCGAGGGTCTGGTCGTGGGGGTTCCCAAGTGAGTGTGCGATCCCATCCCGTGGTCGCCCTGGCCGGGGCGTCGAAAGCCTACGAAGACGTCGTCGCCCTCAGGTCCGCCGACCTGGTCATCGAGCGCGGTGAACTGCTCGCGGTCGTCGGCCCGTCGGGCTCGGGCAAGTCCACGATGCTCAACATCATGGGCACGCTCGACCGCCCGTCGACCGGCACGGTGCGCGTCGCCGGCCATGACATCGACGACCTGAGCGACCGTGAACTGTCCGCGCTGCGCGCCAGCACCATCGGCTTCGTCTTCCAGCAGTTCCACCTTGCCACCGGAGTCCCGGCGTTGGACAGCGTGGCGGACGGGCTGCTCTACAGCGGCATGCCGCGCCGCGAGCGGCGCCGGGTGGCCGAGCGCGCGCTGCGCAGGGTCGGTCTCGGCCACCGGCTGTACCACGAGCCGCACCAGCTCTCCGGCGGTGAGAAGCAGCGGGTGGCCATCGCGCGGGCGGTGGCCGGCGATCCTCCGCTGCTGCTGGCCGACGAGCCGACCGGAGCGCTGGACTCCCGTTCCGGCGCGGTGGTGATGGAGTTGCTGCACGAACTGCACGAGGCCGGCACGACGGTGGTGGTCATCACCCACGACCGGGACATCGCGTCGTACCTGCCGCGCGAGGTCCGGCTCAAGGACGGCCGCATCGAGCACGATTCCGCCGTCGGTGCGGCCTCCGCCGCCCTGGTGCCCGAGGGGGCCCTACGATGACCGCGCCGCACGCGATGACGGAACTGGCCGGGCGGCCGGCGATCCCCCCGCCGCCCCGCCCCAAAGCGGCCCGGATGAGCCTCGCGGACGTGGCGCGAGTCGGCGGTTCGGGGCTGCGCTCACGCCCCATGCGGGTGTTCCTGTCAGCGCTGGGCATCGCCATCGGCATCGCCGCGATGATCAGTGTGGTGGGCATCTCCACCTCGTCCACCGAGGATCTCAACCGCCGGCTCTCCGCGCTGGGCACCAATCTGCTCACCGTCACCCCCGGCACGTCGTTCGGCGGCGGGACCGCCCATCTGCCCAAGGCGTCCGTCGACATGATCGCCAACATCCCGTCCGTCGACTCGGTCTCCGCCATCGGCGGCACGAGTGCCAAGGTCTATCGCAACGACCGCATCCCCAAGGCGGAGTCGGGCGGTCTCACCGTCAGCGCGGCCCGGACCGATCTGCCGAAGTCCATCGGCGCCGAGGTCGTCGGCGGTCGCTGGCTGAACGCCGCCAACAGCAGGTACCCGGCTGTCGTCCTCGGCTCCGTGGCCGCCAAGCAGCTCGGTGTGCACAAGGCGGGACCCGACGTGCGGGTCTGGCTGGGGGACCGGTGGTTCACCGTCGTCGGCCTGCTGGCGCCCAACGAGCTCATCCCCGATCTGGACTCCGCGGCCCTGGTCGGCTGGTCCGTCGCGGAGCAGGAACTGGGCTTCGAGGGGTACCCGACGACGATCTACACCCGGGCGGACGAGTCGGCGGTCGAGGACGTCCAGGCCGTCCTGGGCGCCGCCGCCAACCCGGAGAGCCCCAGCGAGGCCGACGTCTCGCGTCCCTCCGACGCGCTGGCCGCCAAGCAGGCCACGGACGACGCGCTCAGCGGTCTGCTGCTGGGCCTGGGCGGGGTGGCGCTGCTGGTCGGCGGGGTCGGGGTGGCCAACACCATGGTCATCTCGGTGCTGGAACGGCGCTCCGAGATCGGCCTGCGGCGCTCGCTGGGAGCCACCCGCGGCCAGATCCGCACCCAATTCCTCGCCGAGGCACTGCTGTTGTCCGCCCTCGGCGGTCTCGGCGGGGTACTGCTGGGCATCGGCGTCACCATCGGATACGCCGCTTACCAGGGCTGGGCCGGGATGGTACCGGTCTGGGCGATGGCCGGCGGCATCGGTGCCACGCTGCTGATCGGCGGCCTGGCCGGCTTCTATCCCGCGGTGCGAGCCGCCCGGCTGCCCCCCACCGAGGCTTTGGCCACTACCTAGAACCATCCCACAGACCGCGGTGCCCTCGTCGCTCTACCCCCGTCGACGAGGGCACCGCTTCTGCATGCGCCGGATGCACCGGGTTCTGTGCGCGCCGACATCAGCACCGTCGCCGGGATCGCGGCCCGCGGCACTGGACGCTTGACGCTTCGGACCCGTCCGCGATATTCAGCTGTCACGAATACATCGCCGGATGAATGCGTCAAGAGCCGAGGGTTCCAAGACGTGCTCTCCGGCGAACGTCAATTAAAGATGTAAGGGCCAATTGGTGAATCCCGTAGGGTTCGCGCAACGGGATGGGCGCGGGTGCCGGCGTCCAAGTGTCGAAACCGGCCGGTTGGACAGCGGCGCCTGCGAAATCCTTTTCCGGCACGGCAGTTGACGCGGTGGGCGGCGGTGCTTCGATCGGTTGGACGCTGCTGTCGCCAGACAGGGCGATTATGTGATCCTGAGCGCCGGGAAATGCTTTCCCATTCACTGATGCCGCGAGGGAGTCCTGGCGGTGATGAAGGCAACTGCGCTGCGAACCGGGCGAGGTTGCAGCGAGAGGGGTGGCGTAAGTGACCGGCGTCAGTGGCACGCGAACGCCGCGAAGCAAGCAACGTCTGTGGGGGTGGACTTTTCGATGACCATCAGTGTGGAACCTCCGGAGTACCTGGACCCGGATTCCCTGGAAGCTGAGGTGTTGGCGGCGGGGAAACGTGATCTGGCGGCAGTCGGCCGGCCGAGGATAGTCGGCGTGGGCACGGCCGTCACCGCCACCTCCTATTCTCAGCAAGAAGTGCTCGACGCCTTCGGGATCACCGATCCCAGGATCCATTCCGTTTTCCTCAACAGTGCGATCGAGCGGCGTCACCTGACGCTGCCGGCCCCGGACAGCGAAGGGGTCCGGGCCTCGGAACCGCAGGGTGACCTGCTCGACAAGCACAAGACCCTGGCCGTCCAGATGGGTACCGAGGCACTGCGTGCCTGCCTGAAGCGGGCCGGCGCCGAACTCTCGGACCTGCGCCACCTGTGCTGTGTGACCTCGACGGGCTTTCTGACCCCGGGCCTGAGCGCGCTGCTCATCCGCGAGCTGGGCATCGACCGGCACTGCAGTCGCTCCGACATCGTGGGCATGGGCTGCAACGCGGGGCTCAACGCCCTCAACGTGGTGGCCGGCTGGTCCGCGGCCAACCCCGGGGAACTCGCCGTCGTGCTGTGCGTGGAGGCATGCTCCGCCGCGTACGCGATGGATGCGACGATGCGGACCGCGGTCGTGAACAGCCTGTTCGGCGACGGCGCCGGGGCCATCGCGCTGATGACGGGCAGCGGCGCCGGAGAGCCGGCCCTGCCCGAGCTCCCGGTCGTCCCCGGGATCGCGGACCTGCCCGCGACGGCCGCCCCCGGTGTTTCGGGCGTCCCCGCGATGGCGGTTCCCGAGATCGCCGGCGTGCCCGCGACGGCGGCTCCCGAGGGCCCCAGCATCCTCAAGTTCGCCAGCTGCATCATCCCCGAGGCCGTCGACGCCATGCGGTACGAATGGGACCGCGCGCAGGACAGGTTCAGCTTCTTCCTCGACCCGCAGATCCCCTACGTGGTCGGCGCGCACGCCGAGATCGTCGTGGACCGCCTGCTCTCGGGGACCGGCCTGCGGCGCAGCGACATCGGGCACTGGCTGGTGCACTCGGGCGGCAAGAAGGTCATCGACGCCGTCGTCGTCAACCTCGGACTGACCCGCCACGACGTACGGCACACCACCGGCGTGCTGCGCGACTACGGCAACGTCTCCAGCGGGTCGTTCCTGTTCTCCTACGAAAGGCTCCTCGACGAGGGAGCCGTCCGCCCCGGTGACTACGGCGTGCTCATGACCATGGGGCCGGGATCCACGCTGGAGACGGCGCTGGTCCAATGGTGAATCCGGAGGGTGCAATGGAGCACACGCTCACACTGGAGATCGACGGTGGCGAGCCCCTGTCGGACGCCTCCGTCAAGGCCGTCGGGGAGCTCTGCGACCGGGCCGAGGACCGGAGCGGCTCCGGCGTCGTCACCGTGTACGTCACCGGGGCACCGGTCGGGGCGTGGACCAGCAGCCTCGACGTCATGCTGGTCAGCAAGTGGGAACGCGCGCTGCGCCGGCTGGAATGTCTGCCCGTGGCCACCATCGCGGTGGCCGACGGCGACTGCGGGGGGACGGCGCTCGACGCCTTCCTGGCCGCCGACATCCGCGTCGCGATCCTGGGCACCCGGCTGCTGATTCCGCGTGACGGGTCGTCGGCCACCTGGCCGGGGATGGCCGGCTACCGGCTCGTGCAGCTGGCCGGGGCCGCCCGGATCCGCAGGGCCGTGCTGTTCGGCCTCCCGATCGAGGCGCCCGACGCGCTGGCGCTGGGCATCGCCGACGAACTGGTCGGCGATCCGGCGCAGGCGGTCGCTGCCGCCGCCGGACTGGTCAGCGGCCTGTCCGGCAAACAACTCGCGATCCAGCGGCGACTCCTGTTCGACGCCACGTCCACGAGCTTCGAGGACGCCCTCGGCCCGCACCTGGCGGCCTGCGACCGGGCGCTGCGGATCGCCGCGGGGGAGGCTTCGTGACGACCGTCCAGTCCTCGCGGGCAGCCGGCCCGGGTGTTTGGCCGGATCTGTATGAGGCCGCGGCGCGCGTCGGGGATCTGGCGGCGTCGCTGCCGGACCCCGGTGCGCGCTCGCCCGGCCAGCGGGACGCGATGGCCGCCGCGCAGAACGCGGCCCGTGCGCTGCGGACACGGTTCCTGGACGCGCACGCCGACGCCGTGTACGACCGGCTCACCGACGGCCGCACCCGCAGTCTGCGGCTCGCGGAACTGCTCGAAGCCGCCGGCGCCGACTACCCCGCGCTGGTGCCGGCGGCCGGCCGGCTCGCCTCCGAGCGCAGCCGGCGCCAGGCCGACAAGGAGGGGTACGAGATCGATCAGGGGATCTTCCTGCGGGCGGTCCTCGGGTCCCCGTCCGCCGGTCCGCATCTGCTCGACGCGATGCTGCGGCCGACGCCCCGCGCGCTGGAACTGCTGCCGGAGTTCTGCCGGACCGGGGTCCTGGAGACGCGCTCGGTCCGGCTGGAGCGGCGGGACGGCGCCGCCCATCTGACGATGTGCCGGAACGACTGCCTCAACGCCGAGGACGAGCAGCAGGTCGACGACATGGAGACCGCGGTCGACCTCGCGCTGCTCGACCCGGACGTCCAGGTGGGCGTGCTGCGGGGCGGCGAGATGAGCCACCCCCGCTACCGGGGGAAGCGGGTGTTCAGCGCCGGCGTCAACCTCAAGAGCCTGCACGCCGGCGACATCTCGCTGGTCGGCTTCCTGCTCCGCCGTGAACTGGGCTATATCCACAAGCTGGTCAGGGGGGTGCTCGTCGAGCGCGACGGGGCGTGGCACGCGCGCACGACGGAGAAGCCCTGGATCGCCGCCGTCGAGACCTTCGCCATCGGCGGCGGCATGCAACTGCTCCTCGTCTTCGACCATGTGCTCGCCGCCTCGGACGCCTACCTCAGCCTCCCCGCCGCCCGCGAGGGCATCGTGCCCGGAGCCGGCAATTTCCGGCTCGGCCGGCACACCGGCCCCCGGCTCTCCCGCCAGATCATCCTCCAGGGCCGTCGGATCCGGGCGAGCGAACCGGACGCGCGGCTGCTGGTCGACGAAGTGGTGGAGCCGGAGGAGATCGACGCGGCCCTCGCCCGGAGCGTCGAGCGGCTGCGGAGCCCGGCGGTCGTCACCAACCGCAGGATGCTGAACCTGGCCGAGGAGCCGCCGGAGGAATTCCGGCGCTACATGGCCGAGTTCGCCCTGCAACAGGCCCTGCGTCTCTACGGCGAGGACGTCATCGGCAAAGTGGGCCGGTTCGCGGGGCGGCAGGCATGACCGACGCCGCCGCCCGGGTGCGCTACGAAAAGAAGGACCACGTCGCCTACGTGACGCTGGACCGGCCTGAAGTGCTCAACGCGATGGACCTGCGCACGCACGAGGAACTCGCCGGTGTCTGGGACGAGGTCGAGGCCGACGACGAGGTCCGGGTGACGGTGCTGACCGGAGCGGGCGAGCGGGCCTTCTCCGTCGGGCAGGATCTGAAGGAGCGCGCCCGCCTTGACGCGGGGGGAGCGCCCCCGACGACCTTCGGCAGCCGCGGGCAGCCGGGCGCGCCGCGGCTCACCGACCGGTTCACCCGGTCCAAGCCGGTGCTCGCGCGGGTCCACGGCTACGCCCTGGGCGGCGGTTTCGAACTCGCCCTCGCCTGCGACCTGATCATCGCCTCTGACCGGGCGGTCTTCGGCCTGCCCGAGGTCCGGCTCGGCCTGATCCCCGGGGCGGGCGGCGCGTTCCGCCTGACCAGGCAGCTTCCCCAGCGGATCGCCATGGGCTATCTGCTGACGGGCCGCCGGATGAGCGCCGCGACGGCCCTGCGGTTCGGGCTGGTCAACGAAGTCGTCGCGCCCGACCGGCTGGACCGCTGTGTCGAGGAGTGGACGACGGACCTGGTCCGCGGCGCTCCGCTGTCGGTCCGGGCCATCCGGGAGGCCGCGCTCCGGTCCGTGGACATGCCGCTCGAAGCGGCCTTCAGCGCCGAGTACGGCTGGGAGGAACGCCGCAGACGCAGCAGCGACGCCCTCGAAGGGGTCCGGGCTTTCGCCGAGAAACGCGACCCCGTGTGGACCGGCCGCTGACCGCGGCGCGGCAACCGTCGGCGCATCGCTCGTCCGCCGTCGACGCGACAGGACGTGCAGGTGAAAGGAGACAGATGCCGGTCGCTTTGATCAACGGAATCAACCTCAGCTTCGATGACCACGGCGCCGGCGAGCCGGTCGTGATGGTCACCGGCACGGGGGCTCCCGGACGCATGTGGCGCACGCACCAGGTACCCGCCCTGAAGGCGGCGGGCTATCGGGTGATCACGCTCGACAACCGGGGGATCCCGCCGAGCGACCTGTGCCCGCAGGGATTCACCCTCGACGACATGGCGGCGGACGTCGCCGGCCTCATCGAGCATCTCGGCCTGGGGCCGTGTCGTGTCGTGGGCTTCTCGCTGGGTGCGATCATCGTTCAGGAAATGCTCGTCGCCCGGCCCGAACTCGTCCGGCAGGCCGTTCTGATGGCGGCCTGCGGGCGAGCCGACACGCTGATCACCGCCATGTCGGCCGCCGAGACGGCACTGTGCGACAGCGGCGCCGAGGTCCCCGCGCGCTACGCGGCCTACGTGCAGGCCCTGCAGAACCTGTCCCCGGCGACGCTCGACGACCAGGAGCAGCTCCGGGACTGGCTCGACGTCTTCGAGATGTCGATGGTCGACCTTTCCCGGGTCCGCGGGCAGCTGGGCCTCCAGGTGATCCCCAACCGGCTTCCGGAATACCGGAACATCGCCTGCCGCTGCCTGGTCATCGGATTCCAGGACGACCTGGTCGTTCGCCCGTACCTGGCACGCGAGGTCGCCGAGGCCATTCCCGGCGGCACGTACACCGAGATATCCGGATGCGGTCACTACGGATATCTGGAGAAACCCGCCGAGGTGAATTCAGCGATCATCGATTTCTTCCGCTGAATGCTGTGCCTGCTGAATGCTGCGCCTCCGGATCCTTGTCGGTACCCGTTCGCTCGGCTATCGTTTTCACGTCCAAGACCGCACGACCGATTGACGGGAGTAATCATGGCGAACCCGTTCGACGATGAAAACGGGAATTTCCTGGTGCTGGTGAACGAAGAAAACCAGTATTCTCTCTGGCCCGCCTTCGCCGATGCTCCGGCCGGCTGGCGGGTCGCTTTCGGGGAGAGCACTCGCAAGGCGTGCCTGGAATACATCGAGGAGACCTGGACGGACATGCGTCCGCAGAGTCTCATCGATGAGATGAAGAAATACGAAGCCGCCAGTTAACTGAGGTCCCGCCCGGCGGTGACTACGAGACGGAGGTGGTATCTGTGGCCATGATGGGTGGCCCGGGGCCGATGATAATAACAGGAGACGGGCCCGACTCCTCGATAAGAAATCAGAAAGTCAAGCGCGGCACAACGAAACGGATCATCCCGTACACCAAGCCACACCGCCGCAGCCTGGGCTTTCTCCTGGTCATCACCACGCTGAACGCCGGCAGTGCGGTGGCGCCGCCCCTCCTGCTCAAGTACCTGATCGACAACGGAATTCTCGCGCGCGACACCTCGGTCGTCGTGTGGATCTCCCTCGCGGTCGCCGTACTGGCTCTCGTCGCGACTCTCGTGGGGTTCGCGGAGGCGTGGTATTCGGCTCAGGTCAGTGAGGGGCTCATCTACGATCTGCGCGTCAAAGTCTTCGACCACGTCCAGCGGCAACCCCTGGCGTTCTTCACCCGGGCGCAGACCGGTGCACTGGTCAGCAGGTTGAACACCGATGTGATCGGCGCTCAGCAGGCGGTGACGCAACTGCTGTCCTCCGTGGTGTCCTCCGCGCTGACCCTGGTGTTCATCCTGGTCACCATGTTCTACCTGTCCTGGACGATCACCTTGATCTCGCTGGTCCTGGTGCCGTTCTTCATCCTGCCGGGCCGGATCATCGGACGCCGGGTGCAGGGGCTCGTGCGACAGCACATGCAGGTGAACGCCGAAATGGGCTCGATGATGCAGGAGCGCTTCAACGTGACCGGGGCCCTGCTGGTGAAGCTCTACGGCCGGCCGGACAGCGAGACGAGCCAGTTCTCACGACTGGCCGGCAGGGGCCGCGACGTCGGCGTCCAGACCTCCGTCTCCATGAAGCTGCTCTTCCTCGCGACCATGCTCGTGGGCTCCCTGGCCACCGCGGCGGTGTACGGCTTCGGCGGCACTTTCGCCATCGACGGCGCCTTCCAGGTCGGCACGCTGGTGGCGCTGGCCACGCTGCTCACCCGGCTGATGGGCCCGGTCGGCCAGCTCTCCAACGCCCAGGCGGACGCGATGACCGCACTCGTCAGCTTCGACCGGTTGTTCGAGGTACTCGACCTCAAGCCGCTGATCGCCGAGAAGCCGGGTGCGGTGGCTCTGCCTCTGCCCGCAAACGGGACGGCACCGGAGATCGAGTTCAACGGGGTGTCGTTCCGCTACCCGAAGGCCGCCGACGTCTCGCTAGCCTCCCTGGAGTCGATCGCCCAGCCCATGCAGGAACGGGGCGACAACGCCTTGACCCTGTGCGACCTGAGCTTCACCGCGCCGGCCGGCAGCCTCACCGCACTGGTGGGCCCCTCCGGCGCGGGCAAGACGACCATCACCCACCTGGTGCCACGGCTCTACGACCCCGACGAGGGCAGCGTCCGGATCGACGGCCACGACCTTCGCGACCTGACCTTGAAGTCGCTGCACGACACGGTCGGCATGGTCACCCAGGACGCGCACCTCTTTCACACGACCATCCGCGAAAACCTCCTCTACGCCCGCCCGGAAGCCACCGAGCAGGACCTGATCGAGGCGTGCCGGGCGGCGCAGATCTGGAATCTGATCGAATCGCTCCCCAACGGTCTGGACACCATGGTCGGCGACCGCGGATACCGGCTCTCCGGCGGCGAGAAGCAGCGCATCGCCATGGCCCGGCTGCTGCTCAAGGCCCCGCCGGTCGTCGTACTGGACGAGGCGACCGCGCACCTCGACTCGGAATCCGAGGCGGCCCTCCAACGGGCTCTCAAGACCGCGCTGGCCGGCCGGACGTCGCTGGTGATCGCCCACCGGCTCTCCACTATCCGGGACGCCGACCAGATCCTGGTCGTCGACCAGGGGCGGATCCGGGAACGCGGTACCCACGAGGAACTGCTCGAACTGGACGGGCTCTACGCGGAGCTGTACCGCACCCAGTTCTCCCGCCAGTCCTCGGGTGACGTCGACGCGCCGGCTCCCGAACGGATCCCCGAACCGGTCGGTCCTCCTGGGCACTTCATGGGTCCCGGCGGTCCCGGTCCGGTCTTCCACGGTCCAGGCCCCGGCGGTCCGGGTCCCGGCGGTCCGGGTCCCGGTGGCCCCGGCTCCGTCTTCCACAGCCCCGGCCCCGGTGGGCCAGGTCCGGGCGGGGGGCCCTTCCCGGGTGGACCGGGAAGGGGAGGTCCAGGGCCGGTCTGATCCGTTGTTGTCGACGAGCGGTGTCCGCGACGTGCTACTCGACGTCGCGGACACCGCTTCGCACATCCGGCTCGGGGTGCGCCGCGACCGCCGGGGCCCGTGGGCCGAGCCGCCCTCAGCCGCACCCGACGATCTCAGCCGTGTCCCCGGTGAACGCGCTCAGCCGCTCCGCGGCGTGGCCTTCAGTTCGATCTCGGTGAAGATCAGTTCCTGTTGCCCGTCGTTGGTCACGTTGTGTGCGGCCCCCGCTTCGCGGAAGTAACTGCTGCCCGGGGCGAGGGTGGACAGCGTGGAGTCGTCACCGGATTCGATGCGCATGCGCCCCGCGGTCAGCGGCACGACGATGTAGGGCAGCTCGTGCCGGTGCCCACCGGTCTGTTCGCCCGGCTGGAACGTCCAGGTCGTCACGCGCACTTGGTCGTTGTCGATGGAGACGTCGGATCGGGCCGTCTGCGACACGTGGTCCGCCTTTCCGGGGGAAGTCAGCGATCTTCAGGAGCCGTCAGAAGGTAGCAGGACGACGGTATCGGCCCGGCGCTCGGAGCGGCCTGTCCGACTCCGGCGACCTCGACGACATCGTCCTGGTCATCAGTGGGAAAACCGCCGCCCCGCCCGCCCGGAGATACGGACTCTCCCCCCTCGCCGGAGGGTAGAGTCGGCGCCCGCGATGAGGTGGCCGCTCCTGAGGAGCGGCGGCCCCGCGACGGGCGTGCGCAGACGCGAAGCCGATCAGTCGGCCGTTCGCCCGGGCGGCCGCAGCGGGAGCCCCCGTGGCGGCGGTCGACGCGCGGAACTCACCAGCACCGGTGGCGAAGAGAAGGAGAGCGGATGAGCGCGCGTTTCGAGGAGATCGACTGGCGTCCGACACCGATGGGCGACATCAGCCTGCGGCGTCGGCGCGATCCGTCGACGGGAACAGACGTGTACGAGGTCAAGCTGGGCGACGAGTTCCTCATGTCCAGCCTCTTCACAGAGGGAGAGATCGCGCTGACGCGGCTCGGTCTGGCGAAGCTGCCGGGCGGCGACCTCGACGTCGCCGTGGGCGGCCTCGGCCTCGGGTACACCGCTCAGGCGGCCCTGGACGACCCACGCGTGCGATCGTTGATCGTGGTCGAGGCGCTCGGCGAAGTGATCGACTGGCACGAGCGAGGCTTGGTGCCGCTCGGTGAGCGCCTGACGTCGGATTCCCGCTGCCGGCTGGTCCAGGGCGATTTCTTCGCGGAGGTCGGCGCCTCCCGCGGCCTGGACCCCCAGGCGCCGGACCGCCGTTTCCACGCGATCCTCCTGGACATCGACCATTCACCGCAGCATGTGCTGCACCCCAGTCACGCCACGCTCTACGAGCCGTCGGGGCTGCGCCGCCTCGCCGACCAGCTCCACCCGGACGGCGTCTTCGCCCTGTGGTCGAACGACCCGCCGCACGAGGATTTCAGCTCCGTGCTCGCGGAGGTCTTCGCGGATTCAGAGGCGCACATCGTCGACTTCGACAGTTCTCTGCAGGGCGGCAAAGCCGCCAACACCGTCTATGTCGCGAGGAAGCGAGCAGCGGAGAGCGACGGCCAGGCGTGACCCTGGGGCACCCTGGTACTTCAGCGGCGTCTCGCCGATTCGTCCGGTTCCTGATGCCTCCGGGGTGCCACGGCGATGACCGGCCGTACGCCGCGTCAGGTCATCACCGCCCGCTCGGCCGCAGCCGCTCCTCCGATGTCCGCCGCCCGGGTTCGGGCGAGACCACACCCGTTGTACTCACCATGTGATGGCTTGGGCGCGCGATGGCTCGGGCGCGGGGCGATGCGCATTTGTTCAATACACGATACCGGCGCGGGCGGCGCCAGGGCCATGCCCGGCGGGCGCGACCGCGTGCTGGCCACGGTCGGCGTCCAGCGGACCACCGACTTGGTCGCCCGACTGATTCCGGTGGCACAGGTCGTGGCGGAGTCCTCCCAGCACGGCACGGTGGGCCCGGCCTTCCAGGTCGCCGCGTTCCCGTCCGTACTCAAGGTCGCGGCGAACGGCCGCGGCCTGCCGGTGGTCACGGAGGCACGAGTCGACCTGGACCGGCGGCCTTCCCCCGCAGTATGAGCACGGCCAAGGCACCCGGGGCCACGCCTCAGGAACAGACGCCGGCGCTGAGCCTGCCGCGCCGGCTCACCGCCGCCGCGTCACTCGCCGCACGGGCCGCCCCCGGCGCGTTCACCGTGCACGCCCTGCTGACGCTCGTCACGAGCGCGACACCGGTGGCCTCGGCGTGGCTGATGAAACTCGTCGTCGACAACCTGGTCCACCAGGGCCCGCGGAGTACCCTGATCGCGCTCGCCGCCGGGCTGGCCGCGGTCGGAATCGGCACCGCGATGCTCCCTCAGCTCATCCAGTATCTCCGCGGCGAGCTGGACCGCAGGGTCGGGCTGCTGACCCAGGACCGGCTGTTCGGAGCGACCGACGGCTTCGTCGGCCTGGGGCGGTTCGAAGATCCGCAGTTCCTCGACCGGCTGCGGCTCGCGCAGCCCGACATCGGCATGAATCCGAACGATGTCGTCGGCGGGGTGCTCAGCGTGCTGCGGGCCGCCCTGACCATGACCGGATTCCTCGGCTGGCGCTTTCTCCTGGGCCCGGTCATGGCCGCACTGCTCCTGCTCTCGGGCGTCCCGATGCTGGCTGCCGAGATCTCCCTGTCGCGGCGGCGGGCGCGCATGATCTGGAAGGTCGGCCCGGTCGAACGGCGGGAGTTCTTCTACAACGACCTGCTGTCCAGCGTGGAAGCGGCCAAGGAGATACGGCTGTTCGGCACCGGTGGCTTCCTCCGCGGACGGATGCTCACCGAACGGCGTACGGCCAACACCGCCAAACGGGCCATGGACCGGCGGGACGTCGCCGTCCAGGCCGGACTCGCGACCCTGGCCGCGGCGGTCTCGGGCGCGGGACTGACATGGGCGGTTGTCGCGGCGCAGCGCGGGACCCTCTCGGTCGGCGACGTCACGATCTTCGTCGCGGCGGTCGCCGGAATGCAGGGCGCCCTGTCCACGATCGCGGGCGAGATCGCCCGCTCCCACCAGGCGCTGGAGCTGTTCGGCCGCTACCTCGCCGTCACGACCGCCGGCCCGGACCTGCCGACCGCCACCGAGCCGCGCCCGCTTCCCGCGCTGCGCCGCGGCATCACCCTCAAGGACGTGTGGTTCCGCTACTCTCCCGAACATCCCTGGGTGCTCCGGGGAGTCGCTCTGCACATCCCGCACGCGCGGGCACTGGCCCTGGTGGGTTTGAACGGCGCCGGAAAATCCACCCTGGTGAAGCTCCTGCGCCGGTTCTACGACCCGTCCCGGGGCGCGATCCTGTGGGACGGGGTGGACCTGCGCGACGCCGACGCGGCCGACCTCCGGCGGCGGATCGGCGCGGTGTTCCAGGATTACATGCACTACGACATGACGGCCGCCGAGAATATCGCCCTCGGTGACCTGGAAGCCCTCCACGACGCCCCCGGCTGCGAACCGCCGCGCTCCACGCGGGAATCCACGACACGATCAGCGGACTGCCGTGCGGCTACGCGACCCTGTTGTCACGGATGTTCTTCATGACCTCGGACACGAGCCAGGACGGTCCGGGCACCGGAGTGACGCTTTCCGGCGGGCAACGGCAACGGCTGGCCCTGGCCCGCGCCTTCCTCCGCGACCGCTGCGAGCTGATGATCCTCGACGAGCCCTCCGCGGGCCTGGACGCCGCCGCGGAACACGACATCCACCTTTCCCTGCGCCGGCACCGCCAAGGACGTACGAGCCTGCTCATCTCACACCGCCTGGGCGCGGTACGGGACGCCGACCTCATCGTCGTGCTGGCCGAGGGGAAAGTCGTGGAACAAGGAGACCACCTCGCCCTGCTGGCTGCCCAGGGCGAGTACGCGAGGCTGTTCGCCCTCCAGGCGGCGGGCTACCGCAACCAGTGCCAGGACGCGCCGGCACCCGTGCCGGCGTCGGCACCCGTGCCCCCGGTGACGACAGGAGACCGATGACGCCCGGACCACCGCTCCTCCTGCTCGGCACGGTCACCACGGCCCTGCTGCTGCGCCGCGCACTGGTGTCGGTGGCGGTGCACGGTTCGAGCATGGAGCCCGCCTACCACGACGGCGACCGGATCCTTGTCCTGCGCGCCCGCACACCGTCCGCGGGCCAGGTGGTCGTCGTGGAACGCCCAGGCCCTGGAACCACCACCTGGCCGCACTCGCCGCTGGCGCGGGGGGCAGGAGCGGCCGCGCTCTCCGGCCGGCAATGGATGATCAAGCGCGTGAGCGCGACACCAGGAGATCCGATACCTCGCCACGTACCCCAGCCGCCACCACACCGCGCCATGGCCGCACGCGCACACACAGGGGCGGAGCACGTACCGCCCGGCAGCCTCGTGCTGCTCGGCGACAACGCGCACGCCAGTCTCGACTCACGGCAGGTGGGGTACTTCCCCGCGGCTCGGATCCTGGGCGTGGTACTGCTCGCTCGCGCGGTACACCGCAGACCTCGGCCGACTCCAGGAGCAGCGCGAAGCGTTTGGTTCCGTGGGGGGCGAGGGCGGCGGACCCGCTAGGGAGGCGTCGGCGGTGGTCGATGTCCGGAGCAGCGGGGGGTGGGGGAGGTGCCGCAAGTCCGGGAACGAGACGAGCGGATCCGCTTCAGCCCGCAGGCGGCTGTGTCGGCGGGCGGTGCCGCGCACCGGGGGATGCCGGCGGGCCGTTCCTCGCGGCACCGCAGCCCGGTTGGCTTCCTTGTCGCTGGCTGACCGTGGTGTCGGGGGACGTCGACCTCGACGCGGGTATCGGCGTGGTCTGGCTGGTGTGGAGTCCCAGGTCCGCGAAAGCCGAGGCGCACCTCGCGCTGATGGAGCGCTGTGGCGAGGAGTGGCAGTACACAGGCGGTGCCGGGGTCGACCGGTCGACCACATCCGGTAGCGGCCAGTGCGGTGTCCGGCCGGCGCATACGCCGCACCGGCCCCACGCCCGCGGAGCCGGTCCCCGCCGGGCGGCCCCGCGCCCGCGCCCCGAAACCCCTCACCCCGAGTAATGACGGCGACCTCGACAGCCATGTCCTGATCCGCGCCGCGATGGCCCACCTGAACCTGGTGAAGGTCCGCCCCTGGTCCGACGGCAACGGCCGCATGTCCCGCTCGTTGCAGACGCTTCTGATCGCCCGGGGCTGGGTCCTGGCTCCCGAGTTTCCGTCGATCGAGGAATGGCTGGGTATGCCGGGCAACACCTGGGAGTACTACAAGGTGCTGCGTGAGGTCGGGGGGTCCGTCTGGTCGCCGCAGCGCGACACGCTGCCGTGGATCAAGTTCAACCTTCTCGCCTACCACCAGCAGACCCAACGCGTGCAACACCGCGTCGACCGCTCCAACGACTGCTGGACGCAGCTCATGGACGAGGCTGACAGCTACGGGATCACAGAGCGGCAGGTGACGGCCCTGCACGAGGTGGCAATGGCCGGCAGGGTGCGCCGTTCCCGCTACGAGAAAGCCGAGGCGATCAACACCCAGCAGGCGACCCGGGATCTGCAGGCGCTGACCCGGGCTCAGCTGCTGACCGCCGTCGGCCAGACCAGAGGCCGGCACTACCTTGCTGGGCCCCGTTTCCCGCAGAAGGTGCTGGCCACGGCCCAGCGCCGTCACACGATCAGTAACCCGTACACCGCGTAGGGGAGGGCCGGCGCAGCCCCTACTGGCGGGGGCCGTCAGATCGGCGCTCGCGGCGCAACTTGCCCGAGCTGCTCCCGTTCGCGTGCGGGACGGGCGACTGCCGCCGTCCCCGGTCCAGCGCGGGCGGAGGCTCGACGGCCTCGTTCGCATGCGCGCCCCGCCAAGCCGCGTCCCGCCACGCCCACGATCGGGTCAACACCCGCCCGACCTGGGTTCTTTGCGCTATCAACGTCTGGAAGCCGACGCCGTCGGTACGGCGTCGGACCTGCCCGAACGTGGGAACCGGTCCGGCGGCGCCGGTGGGGCGTCGACGCGGACGGACCGAAAGGGCGGGGCCATGGCGGTAGCAACTGAGCCGCGAACAGAGACCATCGAGCGTGAACCATCACCCGGAGCCGCCGTGGTGGGGTGGATGACCACCACCGATCACAAGCAGATCGGCTCCCTCTACATGGTCACCTCGTTCGTGTTCTTCCTCTTCGGAGGGCTGCTGGCGCTGATCATGCGGGCGGAACTGGCCCGCCCGGGCCTGCAGATCCTCTCCAGTGAGCAGTACAACCAGCTCTTCACGATGCATGGCACGATCATGATGCTCTTCTTCGCGACGCCCCTGTTCGCGGGCTTCGCCAACGCCATCATGCCGCTGCAGATCGGCGCTCCCGACGTGGCGTTTCCGCGGCTGAACATTTTCGCCTACTGGCTCTACCTCTTCGGTGCGCTCATCTCCGTGGCCGCCTTCCTCACCCCCGACGGCGCCGCCTCGTTCGGCTGGTTCGCCTACACGCCCTTGTCGGGCGGGCTGCACAGCCCCGGCATCGGCGGCGATATGTGGATCATGGGTCTGGCGTTCTCCGGCTTCGGCACGATCCTCGGCGCGGTCAACTTCATCACCACGATCATCTGCATGCGCGCACCGGGTATGACGATGTTCCGGATGCCGATCTTCACCTGGAATATTCTGCTCACCAGCGTGCTGGTGATCTTCGCCTTCCCGGTGCTCGCCGCAGCGCTGCTCGCTTTGGAGGCGGACCGCAAGTTCGGCGCGCATATCTATGACCCGGCCAACGGTGGCGCCTTGCTGTGGCAACACCTGTTCTGGTTCTTCGGGCATCCCGAGGTCTACATCATCGCTCTGCCGTTCTTCGGCATCATCACGGAGATCATCCCGGTGTTCAGCCGCAAGCCGGCATTCGGATACATCGGCTTGATCGGCGCCACCATTACGATCACCGGCTTGTCGATCGTGGTGTGGGCCCACCATATGTTCGTCACCGGCGCCGTTCTGCTGCCGTTCTTCTCCATGTTGTCCTTCCTCATCGCGGTGCCCACCGGCGTGAAATTCTTCAACTGGATCGGCACGATGTGGAAGGGGTCGCTCTCCTTCGAAACCCCGATGCTGTGGAGCATCGGGTTTTTGGTCACCTTCCTCTTCGGCGGCCTGACCGGTGTCCTGCTGGCCTCTCCGCCGATGGACTTCCACGTCAGTGACAGCTATTTCGTGGTCGCTCATTTCCACTACGTCGTCTTCGGCACCGTGGTCTTCGCGATGTTCGGCGGGTTCTACTTCTGGTGGCCCAAGTTCACCGGGAAAATGCTCGACGAGCGTCTCGGGAAAATTCACTTCTGGGTGCTCTTCGTCGGCTTCCACACGACGTTCCTCGTTCAGCACTGGCTCGGCGCCGAAGGGATGCCCCGCCGCTACGCCGACTACCTGTCGACCGACGGCTTCACCGCCCTGAACACCCTGTCGTCCATCGGCGCGTTCCTGCTCGGGTTGTCCACCCTGCCGTTCCTCTACAACACGTGGGTGACGGCCAAGTACGCGCCGAAGGTCGAAGTCGACGACCCCTGGGGCTACGGCCGCTCGCTCGAGTGGGCGACCCCATGTCCTCCGCCACGGCACAACTTCCTCAGCCTCCCGCGGATCCGCTCGGAATGCCCGGCCTTCGATCTGCACCATCCGGACATCGCAGCGCTGGACCGAGCCGAGAACAGCGGTCGCCGGGACATGGTCGACGCCGGCAAGGGCTGGGCCGATCCGCTGTCGGAGCACGAGGACAAGGGCTGAGGCCGCAGGCGCCGTGCACAGCGACCAGGAGGCAGCCTCGGGCATCGCACGGCTGGAGGGCTATCTGCTCTGCCAGGCCGAGAACCGCACCGCGCGAGCCGAGGCCGAAGCCTTCGCGCGGCGCCTGCCCTGGCTCACCGGGGACCAGCACGAGGAGGTCGTCCGCCTCTACACCGAGGAACGCCTCGCTCTGGCCCGCAGCACGCTGCAACGCATCGCCGACCGTTGCCACGAACTGCACGCCGACTACGCCGCCCGATACGAGGACCTCCGCCGACGCCTGGCCCGCGCCATGCTCGCCGTCCTTCTGGGCGCAGCGAGCCTCTACGTCTGCGCGCTGCTCGCCATTCGCCCCGGCTGACACCAGAGACCGGGAGCCGGCTCGTCTCCCGGTCACCGCACGTGGACGGCCTTCCGCGGGTCCGTGAACGGACACGGATGGCCGAGGGGGAGTGCCGCGCTGTTGCCGTCGCGCGGGAAACGCCGGGTTCGACATCCGGGCTGCTTCGGGAAACCGTGTCACACGGTGAGCGGTACGGGGTGGATCTCGTCCGCCGCATGGCCGGCGCGCTCGTGGATGCGCTGTACGGCTTCCGCCGAGGGGGCTTCTGAGAGGCAGAAGACGTCGCCGGAGCCGGGGTCGGCCCAGGCACGTTCGAAGTGCACGTTTTCTTGGCTTTCGATCGCGAGGTCGGCGTTGTGCGCCTCCTTGAGCTGCTCGGCCGTGATGTCTTTCATTCCTCGATGGATGTCCATGAACTTGGCCATGGGGATCAGTCCTCCAGCTGGCAGACGAATATCCTGCCCCTACATGATGCATCGCTTTGCGTAATAATGTGTTGTTTGTTCAGAGTCTGGCCTCGCCCGTGGACGTACGCAGACGACGCCCGGCGAATACCCGTCCAGCCCCGCAAATGTTGAGAGATCCTCGCGGGTCGCTTTGTGTGGAACCGGCGAAGCTCCCTCAGGGAGCGGGGCAGCCGGGACCCGGCTGCCCCCATGCGCCCGGCACAGAAATGAGTCCTTATGCGTGTTCTGACCAGCATGATGGTCGCTGCCGTTGGCTGCGCCACCGCCCTCACGGGCCTGGCCGCATCCGCCACCGCGGCGGACACCGACCACGTCGGCAGCAGTGCTCCGAGCCGCGCCAGCGGCCGCGCCCACCTGGATGGCCGGCAGGAGGTGCCCGGGCCGGGCGACCGCGATGGACGCGGCGAGTTCTGGTTCCAGATCAGGCACGGGAGCCTGTGCTACTCGCTGCAGGTGCGGAAGATCGCCCGGCCCACCGCCGCGCACATCCACGCCGGCAGGCGTGGGGTGGCCGGGCCCATCGTCATCACCCTGAAGACACCCCACCGGGGTGAGTCGAAGGGCTGCATCACCGCGCAGCACCGACAGACGGTCCACAACGCCGCCACCGTACTGACGGTCCGTGAACTGCGAGAGATCACCCGCGACCCGCACAAGTTCTATGTGAACGTCCACAACAAGCGCTTCCCCGACGGCGCTATCCGCGGGCAGCTCGCGCACCGGTAGGCGGAACCGCACCCCGTCCGTCCGGCGCGTATCCGTCCGGGTGGGGGACCGCAGGACAGCCTCGCGCGAGTTCCCAGCGGACGACTCCGGCCGCACCCGATGGGACTGTTCGGCCGTCGGCTGTCTGGCGCGCCGAGGGGCGCTTCGCCCAGACTCGTGCCATGGAACTCATGGTGTCGGTCAAGGACGGCGAACCGTGGGCGGACGACTCGGGCGGGGACGGCTTGCCGATCGTGCTGCTGCACCCGGGGGTCGGTGACTCCCGCATCTGGGACGGGATCACACCGCGGCTCACGCAGCGGCACCGGGTGATCCGTTACGACGTGCGGGGCTTCGGGCGCTCGCCCGAGCCCACCGTGCGCTACTCACTGGTCGAGGATCTGCTCGCGGTCCTCGACCACTTCGAGCTGGACCGGGTGGCTCTGGTCGGCTCCAGTATGGGCGGCGCCACCGCGGTGAGCCTCGCGCTCGACGCCCCCGGCCGCCTCGCGGCGCTCGGCCTGTTCTGTCCGGGCGTCACCGGCTACGCCGCGCTCGAATCACCGCGATTGATGGCCGAGATCGGGGAGCTGGCCCAGGCCGGTGACATGGACGGCCTGGTCGCCCTGGGCCTGCGCACCTGGGCGACGGCCGGCACCGGCGACGATGCCGAAGCCACCGCCCAGCTGCGCTCGGCGATCCCCGGCTGGTTCACCAGCCATCCCTACCAGGTCCCGGAGGCGCCCGCCTTCGAGCGCCTGGGCGAACTGGACGTGCCGTGCCTGCTGGCGCTGGGCGAGCAGGACCAGCCCGAGGTCATCCGGTGCAACGAGGACATGGCCGCGAGCATCCCGGGCTGCCGGCCGGTACGGCTCGCGGACTGTGACCACTTCCCGTCCCTGCGGCATCCGGACACCGTGGCCGGGCTGGTGCTGGAGCTGTGCGACGGCCGTCGCTGACCTACGGCGCTTGTTGTGCCGAGGGCGGCCTCGACGGTTCCGCTGCCGGCGAGAGTCTGGGTGAGCTGCGGGTCGTCAAGATGACCCAAGCCCAGCTGACCAGAGTGCGCTGTCCATCCGGCCCCCGGTCATCGTCGCTGCTCACCCTGCACACAGCTGTGAGGCCCCATGGTCGGCTGCTGCGCGTGAAGTTAGCCTGAGGCCGCTGGGACCGAGGGGACGTCCATGACGTGGGGGTGGGATGTGAAACCGTCACTGTTTCGCATGCTGGAGTGGCACGAGCAGATCGAAGCCGAACGACAGCAGCCCAAGGGCAGGGTGTTCATCTCGGACTACAACGGCGGACACCCGTTCGTCGAGAAATATCTGGGTGAGCTCGCCGACGCCGCACCTCATCGCCTCGCGGACATCACCCGCTACTCGGGACTGGACGAGGACACCGAGCTGCGGTCCAAGACCGCCGAGATGCACCGCCGGTACGACGATGTGCCCTACACCGAGGACAACGTCATCCCCGCCGGCGGCTCCAGCAGCGTCCTGGGTACCTTCGCCGTGTGGCTGGCGCTGACCGGGCGAAGGCGCATCCACTACATCCCGCCCGTCTACTACAAGCTGGCCTACCTCTTCCAACGGATGGGCATCGAGCCTGTCCCGGTCGCCCGCGGCCACGCGTACCAGGATGAGTTCGACCTCCGATTACCGGACGAACGGACCGTCCTCGTACTCACCGACCCGGTCTGGTACGCCGGACGGCGTGTTCCCGTCGAAGTGCTGGAGAGGATCAGCGCGTGGCAGCGAGCGACCGGCTCGCTCGTGTTCGTCGACGGGACGTTCCAGTACATGCCGTGGGACGAGCAACGGGGCGAGGCCAGTGCGCGGCTGCCCGCCGCCCAGACGCTGCGCATGGTCTGCCCCACCAAGTATCTGTCGATCCACGGCTACCGCTGCGCCCACCTCCTCGTTCCGCGGCGGATGCGCGAGGAGGTGGCCGAGCTGCACATCAACTTGCACGGCGACGTCGCGGTCAGCGATCGGATCTTCGCGCATCGCGCGGCTGATCTCATGCTCGACCAGGGCAACGGCGACCTCATGGAGCACGTGCGGGAGCAGCACGCGGAGCTCACCGCCGGCGGCGCGCTCACCGCCCAGGTGCCGATCGAGACGGGATTCTTCCTCTTCGCGCGCCCACGACTGCCCCGCCGGCAGTTCCTGGCGCTGGATGCCAAGTTCTTCGAACTCGACGGATATCCGGGCTTCGTCCGCATCAACCTGCTCAACGAGAACGGCCTCAACGCGCTGCGAGGCCGAGGAGCGGCGCCGCAGTCCCTACGTGCGGCGCCGCACTCTCTACGCGACGGGTCGTCCTCGGCCGAGGTCATGGCGGCGGCGCCACACGCCCGCGGAGATACGGGCCAGCAGCCGTGCGGCGGGATCGTCGACGTCGTGCCCTGAGGCCAGCGGCCCGCTGTAGCAGACGCACAGTGCGTACGGGGCGGCGTCGTGCGGGTAGACGACGGCGGCGCTGTGCCGCAGCCCGGGGAACCAGCCGTTCTTGCCCGCCAGCCGGGTGCCGGACGGCAGCCCTGTGGCGAGGTCCACACGGTGGACGTTGTCCTGGAGCAGGGTGAGCACGTCCGGCTCCAGCGACTCCAGCAGCCGTACCAGGTCGAGGGCGGTCACCCGGTTATGGACCCCCGCAGCGCGCCCCGCGTAGTCCTCGATGCCGCGCGGGCTGGAACTGCCCGTCACCCCGGCCTGCCGCCACACCCGGTCCACCGCCTCCTGCCCCACCTGCGCGAGACACAGATTGGTCGCCAGGTTCGAGGAGTGGGTGACCATCCGCTCGGCGAGCCGGCGCAGCGACGCCGTACCGCCCAACAGACTCCACGGCAGCGGGTCGCTGTCCGCGGCACGGCTGTTCGCGTACACGCCGCCGGTCACCGACTCGAACCGATTGACCACCGGCACCACCGTCTCCAGGCTCAGGCGACTGCGGTACAACGCCGCCAGCACCGCCACCTTCATGGTGCTCGCCGCATCATGCGCGACGTCCGCATTGCGCAACACCACCGGAACTTGCCGCCACGGCGCCACCACCACTGAAAGCACACCTCATCGTAGCCAGTGAGGTCCCGTACGGCACCACACCCACGTTCCAAGGATCGGGGGCGGGAGAGTCGACTACCTTCGATCCGACGAGATGCGCCGCCGGGCCGGGCGGCGGCGGGGGCGTTCGCCGCTCAGCGCAACGCTGTCGGCCCAGGTGGCCGCGCTGCTCGCCTGCATCCGGCCTCAGTCGCGCGTAGAGCCCCGCGAGGACGAGCGCCGTCTCCGGCGGGCCCCGTCACTGATACCGGTAGCAGCTCCCAGTGGCCACCGGGCAGCCGTGGAACGCGGACCGCAAAATGGCTACGTCGGGGCGCGGGATCAGTCGTTGCACAAGACGCAGCCCTCCCAGTGCGGCAGCGAGCTCAGGACGCGGTGCTGTACACACGAGGCCAGCGCGGCCGCGTCTGAGTCCGGGAAGGTATCGCGCCGGTGCTCGGCGGTCGCCGGATCGAACGCCTCGACCATTTCTCGGTACTGCCGGAGGTAGTCCTGGGCGAACGGCGGGTGGTAGCCCAGCTCGTCCCACCGGTGCCGGCGCGAGGCGAGGTCGAGCACGCGCAGCGCGCTACGGGTCTATTTCTATAGACGTGTCAGCGAGTGTTGTGCCGCGAAGCTCTTGAGGAGATTGAACTGTCACGCGAGGAGAGGGTGAAACTACCCGGTTCGAGCAGTTTCTACGTCCCGACGGAGCTTCTCCGTATCGGACCGTAGACATTGGGGCCTGTGGCCCGCGCCTCACCAGGTGGGCCGTAGCCGTCCGTTCGGTGCGATCCGGGCGAGATCCTCCCGCAGCGCGCGCAGCCGCTGCTCGCCGAGCGCGTCGCGCCAGGGGGCGATCGCTTCCGCCGCGGCGTCCTCGGCGGCCCGGGTGCAGGCCCGACCGCGTTCGGTCAGCACCACCAACCGGGCCCGCGCGTCGTCCGGATGGGGTCGGCGCTCGACGTACTCCTTGCGTACGAGTTCGTCGACGAGTTGGCTCGCGGCCTGCTTGGTCACGCCCAGGTGCTCGGCCAGCTCGCCGGCCGTCGCGCCGCCCCCGGCGATCCGTGTGAAGGCGAAGCCGTGCGCGGGGCGGACGTCGTCGAATCCGCGCGCGGCGACGCCGGTGTTGATCCGGTCGACGAGTCCGCCCGCGGTGGCGAGGATGAGGGAGCTGAGGGTCAGGGCTTCTTGGCTGTCCACGGGAAAAGCTTGACATGCATAGTCAAGCCGCTTGACTATATAGACAAACTACTTGACTATATCGGAGGTTCTCATGCCCGTTGTCCGCGCTGCCGACGCCGTCGTCCACACCCTGCACGGGGCTCATTTCACCTCCTACGCCGGCTCCGCGTCCGGCAGCCGGGAGCTGTGCGCCTGGCGGCTGGACATGCCCGGCGGAGTGACCGGTGTCGCGCACCGCATCACCCGCGAAGAGGTCTTCTGGGTCCTGGCCGGCACCTTCCGCGCCACTGTCGACGGGCATTCCTCTGACCTCGTGACCGGCGATGTCCTGATCGCCCCCGCAAGCAGCTCGCTGCGGCTCGACACCCCCGGCGAGAGCCCGGCCGCGGCCTGGGTCACCACCGGCGTCGGGCTCGAAGCGGTCTTCGACGACGGCTCGCGCGTCACACCGCCCTGGGCGGCCTGAACGCCCCGGCCCCGCCGGAGGATCACGGAAGTCCGACGTTCCTCCACCACGGCGGGAGGGGCGCGCCCCTTGGCCCCCGACCCGTGCTCGGCATGCTCGCCACCGGAGCCCTCGGCCTGGCGGAGGCACCCTGTCTGCGACGCGGACTCGACGGTCGACACACCCGGCCGCTAGGACCTCGCCGACTTCGGGGAGGCCGATCACTCCGCGGTGAACGCCTCGGTCACCTCATGCCGGTGCGCGCACTACCGACTGATCAGCGTCGAGGCGCTGATGAAGAGGTGATCGCACGAAGGGTCGCCGTCGGCGTTGGCTGCGGAGTAGTGCCGCTTGAGTTGCCAGAGATCTCCGATTCGCTGCCATCGCAGCCGCTCGGCGGCATGGGCCAGCGCCTCGGGACGCAGCCCGGTCGCCCCAGCAGCACGCCGACCTCACCAGGGGCGGCTGGCCTGTCTCAGGGGGTGGCGACGCGCTGGGTGTGTTCGGGGCCACGGTGGACGCGCTGACCGACTCGGCGCGTACGGGGGCGCACCCCCGCGACGTACGGTTCGGGCTGCGGCTCAACGAGGTGCTCGCGCAGGCCGAGGCAGCGCTCGGACCGGTGCCCGCCCGGTCCTGAATGCGGGCCGCCGGCCGCCCTCACGACGGCCCGCATTCGTGCTGCCGTGGTCAGCCCATGCGCTCGATGCGGGCGTTGCGGATCAGGAACTTGCCCGGTTCGCGGACCTGCTCGAATGCCGCGTTGTTCAACAGGGCGCAGCTGCCGGAGGCCGAGACGACCTTCACCGTGGTGGCCTTGTCGTTGTCGAGGTTGGTCACCTTGAGCTGGGTGCCGACGGGGAACTCGCTGCTGGACGCGGCCGGTGCGCCGCCTTCGCCGGAGAGCGTCACGGTCGACCCGGCACAGACGACCTCGCCGGCCGCCTGGTCCTCGCCACCGGCTTCTTCACCGGGCGATGCGCTGTCAGCAGGGTCCTCGGCCGGCGGTGCGGCCTCGTCCTCGGCGCCCGCCTCGTCCCCGCACCCGGAGGCGGCCTGTTTACGCCGGATCTCCGCGATGACGTCCTCCCGGTTGGCGATCCGGGCCTCCGACTGGGCATCCGGGTTCGCTCGCTGCCCGGCGATGAACTCCTCGTTGTTACTCACGGCCGTCGCCAGCCCTGTACAGGCGACCGACGAACTCTGGTCCGCCGGTGGGGACTGCGATGCCTGACTGGTCCCGGCCAGTACGGCCGCCGTTCCGCCGGCGAGTGCGACGGCTCCCGCAAGCAGGGCGAGCTTCTTCTTGCGGCTGAGGGTCCTTTTGCGTGACACGTAGGGCTCCTGTCCCCGGACCGGAGGTGCACTCCGGCCGGTGCGGTGCGTGTGTGGCCCTACGTACGAGTAACACGTCCCTTCCGTTCAATCGCCTCACACATAACTTCCGTACCCTTGGCGCTGGTTGCGTGTCACTCACCCGGCGGCAAGCGCCCGCACAAGGCACTCAGCGCCTCCGTGTACCTATGATCGGCCGGTGTCGCATACCCCACGACCAGCCTGTCCTGCCGTGATCCGGTGGAGACGGCGGCCGGATGAGCGGCAGCGATGCCGACGACGGCGAGGAAACGCTCAGGCGTCCGTTCGTCGCCGGGTGCGAAGCAGTCGCTCAAGATTTACCAACCTCGTCCACGAGCGCATCCAGCCGCTCCTGAGACCTCAGGTGCTGGAGCCGGTCGGCACGGTCGCCGGCGAATGATTGCTACGGTCGCTGGCGTGAGCGAACTGCTTCCGGTCTTTCCGTACCATCCAGATCCGCTGGCCACTGGATCGGTGGTTGCGTCCAGCAGGGTGTGCGTCTGCTGCGGGCGATCGCGGGGGTACCTCTACACGGGCCCGGTCTACGCGGTCGAGGAACTCCGGGGGCGGCTGTGCCCGTGGTGTATCGCGGACGGCAGCGCGGCCGAGCGATATGAGGCGCACTTCATGGGCGACCCTGTCGGTGACGAAGTGCAGGTCGCGGTCGTTCTGACCGTGGCCGCGAATACACCGGGTTTTTCCGCGTGGCAGGATCCTCGGTGGTTCTTTCACTGCGGCGACGGTGCTGCGTTCCTGGGGGCGGTGGGGGCCGCTGAGCTGAGCGAGTTTCCTGACGCTCGGGAGGCATTGCGGAGCGAGGCCGACGGGTGGGGCTGGGGCGTGGATGAGGTGGAACGTCACCTCAGTGCTCTGGACAAGGACGGCCAGCCCACGGCCTACCTCTTCAGGTGCCGGTCCTGCGCAACGCACCTTGCATATGCGGACTTCACATAGCCGAGCGAGAAGGGCGACGACAGGCACAGGGGAGCTGGTGGCACGCGGGCCGATCGCTGCGCTCAGCGACCCCGAGACGGCCGCCGGGGTGGGCCGGCCGCAGGAGTTGGAGAGGGCTGATGCGGACCCTGATGCCCGGCTCCACCATTAACGATCTTCGAAGAGGACGTCATCATCCGCCGGCACCAGCAGCTCCTCATCCGTCGCAGGGAAGAACGCCGGGCAGATGAGTACCACGATTCCCCCACCCAGGAGCGGCAGGGCTTCCCGATGCGCTTCGGCAAGTGCCAGGTCGAGGTCGGCTCCGGCGGCCGCTCCGTGCGATCCGGTGGAGAATCGACCTCGTGACCCTCTTCTACTGCTCGAAGTGCGGTGCCGCGCTTACTCCCGATCTTGTTGCCCTGGCCGCCGTCCCGGAAGTCGCGGACCCGGACAGCGGCAGGGACGAGAGGACAGGACGTGCGGGTTCCACCGTGCCGCGTGGACACCATGCGGTCGACCCGGAGCCCTGGGGGTCGCCTTTCGTCCCGGACGGGGATGCGGAGAGGCCGACGCGCCAGTCCGGGCGTGCCCTGCTGATGGTCGACGGGCATCAGCAGGTGTCGGCGGGTCCCCGCAACACCATCGTCATCCACCCCGGGGATGCGCCTGGCCTGCAGCCGTTCGTGCAGGGCGACAACAATGGGGGCTGTTGCGGACCAACCGGCGCGCACGGCCCCAACCGGGCGTGCCTGTGCGGCTCCCGCCTGGCAACGCTTGTCGCGGACTGCATGGGACCGTGCGAACTTCACTTCGATCCCGTCCGGGTATACGCATGGAACCCATGACAGCGTATGTGTGCCGCCGTCGGCCGGGCGGGAGCAGCTACCGGCCGGTCGGCCGGCACACGACCGCCCCCGCCCCGACCGCCGTACGGCCAGCGCATCGCGAGGCGGACTGCTGCGGGCACTGTGCAATATCCGCGCTGTCGATGGAGATAACGGTGCATCACTGACCTCGCGTCGCTGGGCAGAAGCCGTGGAAACTCGGCTGTGCCCATGGATCGAGGTGGGGAGCATGACGCCGAGCCGGTGCGCTTCCAAGGCGGCGACCGTCCCTGTAGGCGCGGGGGAGAGCGCACCGTCACGCCGCAGCGTGGTGATCAGCCTGCTGAAGGGGTGCGGGCTCAACCCGGTGAACGGTGATCCGGCCCTCTTCAGTCGGCCGTGGCTGCAAAACGGTGGAATTCGTGGACCACTCGGATCTCGCCGATGATGTGGGCATTGAAATCATCGAGTTCTTCGGCCGGAACCCACAGCTCAAGGATCGTCTGTCCGCCGGCCTGCTGGATGGGGTAACGAGTCAGGAACTCGGACTCGACCTCGAAGCGGGTGACGAATCCGGCCCCGTCGTACTTGACGTTCCAGTCCCTCGCGATCTTGATCGCGTATTCCTCGTTCAGGACCGGGTAGAAGATCGGCTGTTCAGGCAAGCGGGGCGGCCATGCACGCCACTTCAGCTCCCGGACCAGATCCAGCTCCTTGGGACCGGTCGGGCGCCACAGGGTCGTTGCATGCTGGCTGGTCATGAACATCGCTCTCTGAGCGGGCGGCGTGCCGGTATGGCGGTCAGGAGATCGGACGATACCGGGGTGGTGAGCGGCTGGCCAGAAAGATCCTGTGAGCGGCACCGGTTCCCGTCGCGCCGGCACGTCACAGCGGCGGAGATATTTCGGGTCCAGCCGCGGCAAATGGCATGCAAGCGGAACCGGAGGGGCTCGTGAGGTGTCTTGTTCTGCGGACACCGTTCACCGGTCAGAGGAGAAAGCAATCGTGGAGACCTCCGGAACGCGCCCGAGCCGCCGCGCGGTGCTCGCCCTCGGCGCCGGGGCGGCGCTGACCGCCGCGGTGTCCACGGACGGGGTGGCCTATGCGGCATCGCCGGGTGTGGGAGACCGCATCTCCCGGGCGCTGAGCAATCTTGAGAAAGAGCATTCCGCCCGGCTCGGCGTGTTCGCGTACAACACGGTCACGGGCCGGAGCGTGCTGCACCGCGCAAAGGAGTCGTTCCCGATCTGCTCGGTGTTCAAGACGGTCGCCGCCGCTGCCGTCCTGAGAGACCTCGACCGGCACGGCGAGGTCCTCGCCAAGCGCATCCGGTACACCGAAAAGGATGTCGCGGACTCGGGCTACGCCCCCATCACGGGCACGCCCGAGCACCTCGCCGACGGCATGACCGTCGCTGAGCTGTGCGGGGCCGCCATCGCCTACAGCGACAACACCGCGGCGAACCTCCTGCTCCGCGAACTCGGCGGCCCTACGGCCGTCACCCGCTTCTGCCGGTCGATCGGGGACGAGACGACCCGGCTCGACCGGTGGGAGCCCCAGCTGAACTCGGCCGAACCATGGCGCGCGACAGACATCACGAGCCCGGCCGCTATCGCGCGGACCTACGCGAAGCTCACACTCGGCAATGCCCTCACGCCCCGGGACCGGCAGCAACTGACCGCATGGCTGCTCGCCAACACCACCAGCGGGGCTCGCTTCCGCGCCGGCCTTCCCCAGGGCTGGACCCTCGCGGACAAGACCGGCACCGGCGAATACGGCACCACCAACGACGTCGGCGTCGCCTGGACGCCGGACCGGACACCCATCGTGTTGGCCGTCCTCTCCACCCAACACGACGCGGACGCGCCGGCGGACGAGCCGCTCGTCGCCAAGACCGCCGCACTGCTGGCGGCAGCACTCGCCTGACCGACGCGACAGCGCGATGGCCCAGCCTGCCGCAGTGTCTGTGTACTCGGTGACGTGCACCGTCACGTGCGGATGAACAGGTCCAGCTCTGGGTGCCTGTTGGGCCTCCTTGACCTGAAGCTTGGTTGAGGTCTCACCGTCATGTCACCTACACCACCACATGACGACAGGAGAAGACCCATGATCCTCGTGACCGGGGCTACCGGAAACGTAGGAAGCGCGCTCTTGAAGGAGCTCCAGGCGTCCGGCGCCGGACCGTTGAGGGGGACCACCCGTGACACCGCACGGGCCGCATTTCCGGAGGGGGTTGAAGTCGTCGAGGGCGACTTCGCTCAGACCGCCTCGCTGAAGCCTGCGCTGGAGGGGGTGCGTTCGCTGTTCCTTGTGTCACGCATGGGATCGGACGCCGAGATCCTCGAGGCCGCGCGGCAGGCAGGGGTGGAACACGTGGTGTTGGTGTCCTCCATCACCGCCCAGACCCATCCGCATCTGGGCCCCGCCGACGAGAACCTGACTGTCGAGCATCTGCTCAAGGACAGCGGCATGGAGTGGACGATCCTGCGGCCGACGCAGTTCGCCTCGAATGCCCTGTGGTGGGCAGGAGCGATCCGCGAGCACGAAACGGTCCGTGTGCCCTATGCAGACATCGGCCTGCCCACAATCCATCCCGCGGACATCGCATCGGTGGCTCGGGTGGCGCTGACCGAGTCCGGCCACCGAGAGCAGACGTACGCACTGACCGGCCCGGAGCGGATCACAGCCCGGCAACAGGTCGGGGCCATCGCGGCGATGCTGGGGCGGGACGTGCCGTTCGCCGAGATCGGCCGGGAGGAGGCGCACCGCCAAATGGCCGGGTTCCTGGGCGACGAAGCCGCGGACGCGGTGCTCGACGTGACGGGCGGCGACGTCAACGACGAACTGCTCACAGTTCGCGACACCGTCTCCCAGATCGTCGGTGCCCCGGGCAGGGTGTTCCAGCAATGGGCCTCGGGGAATGCCGCTGCCTTCCGGTGAGCTGCCCGGTCCTGAGTACGTTCATCTGTCCCGAGCAGGAGACCTTCCGGTGTGACGCCGGCAGCGGGTCGGGACCATCCGCAGGCGCGGTGGCCGGCGCTCACATCGGTGGGACAGTCCTCACAGGGCAGAGCGCGGTCCAGCCTGGTGGCTGACACCGCATGCCGATCCGTGAAGTCCAGCCGGGCACCCGACGCGTTGCCCCAGACCCCGACCCCGACCCCGACCAGACCTTGCTGATCGGTCCGCGTCGGGTGCCCGTCGGCATTCGCACATGCGGTGCACGCCAAGCGCAACACGGCTATCAGGACGCCCGATCGCTCAAGCACCCTCGCGGATCTATGCACGCTGCCCCTCCCGGTTCACTGGCGGAACCAAGACAGTCCTCTGGCCGGCGGGCCCGCCGCCCAGCCTTCTCCGGATCAGCGCCAGACCTCGCGGAAAACGGGCTCCACGCCGGATATGGCGGGTGTCAGGTCATCAGCGCGGCGGCTTGCTGACGCGCTTGGTGCAGCCAGGACGCACGTGTTTCATCGGCTGAATCGGTGACCGTGCGGAAGACGACTCGGCGGACGTCGGCAACTCCCACGTACGGCAGGACGCAGGCCGCCCAAATCTTTTGCAGCGGGTCGCCGAACTCGCTCTCTTCACGGTCGGCGGGTGTATCGGAGGTGTTCAGGATGAGAGCCCGGCCGATCTTGAGCAACCCCAGGGGCTCCCCATCCGCGGTAGCGAGCTTGTAAGCGACGCCGGGCGCGAGCACGCGCTGCACCCAGCCTGTGAGGACAGCGGGTGGCATGCCCCACCAGTTTGGATGAACGAACACCAGGGCGTCCAGGGTGGCCACCTCCGATCGGTGCAGTTCCACCTGTGCGTCACAGGCGGAGGTGGCCGTCTGGACCGTCTCCGTCTCGTCGGCGGACAGCGCGGGTGCGAATTCTTCAGCGCAGAGGTCATGCGCGAGCACGTGACATCCTCGGTCACGCAACTCTTCTACCACGGCATCGAACACAGCATGATTGAAGCTGCCCGGCCGCGGGTGTGCGAGGTAGACACCTATACGCATGGTTCATCCCCAGTCGACGGCTGAACTTTTGCGGGGGTTGGTCGTGCAACCGCCCCCGCCCGATTTGATCATCATCACCCGTCAGGCACTGTTCGTGGAGCAGGTTTCGAGATCCCGCAAAGCCACCGGCCTTCTCGCCGCGTTGAAGACCGTCCCGAGCCTGCAACTCACCCTTCGCCGAGACGTCGTCCGTGAGCCGTCTTCCGTTACTGGCGCGACAATCTGACGGACGGTGAACGCCTCGCCCCCTGGATCCGGCCCCGGGCAGCCTGACGCGCGACCGCCCATACGGGCACACGCTCCGGCGCTCACCCGGGATCATCCCCGCCGGCGTGGGGAGCAGGAAGCCATGGGCTCCGGGCTGTTCTTGTCGAACGGAGGCGGAGGGCGACTCCCGGGACATGGGACCGTCCGCGCGGGGGTGGGCGGGGGAGCTGAGAGGTTCGGTACGCACTGTTCACTGGGCGAGGGGCGTGTCGGGAATGCGGGTGTCGGCTCGCTGGGAGGGGCTGGTCGGCTGGCTATCGCCGTGTCATGTAGAGGTCGAGTGCCTTGTGCAGGAGCTTGTTGAGCGGGAAGTCCCACGCACCGATGTACTCGGCTGCCTGGCCTCCGGTGCCGACTTTGAACCGGAGGAGGCCGAGCAGGTGATCACACAGCTTGCCCCATCGGACATCGAGGTGACGAAGAGTCACGTCTTCCCGAAATGTTGCTCAGAGCCACAACCGGTGTCCGCGATCCAGGGTCAAGCCCCGTCGGCGTCCACATCTGTACCCCTCCTTTGGCAGGCCTGTGTTGGCTCCCGCCGACGGAGTAGTTGTGGCGACCGCGAGCAGGCAGCGTGATCACCTGTCCCGGATGTCGCTCCCCGGCTTCGTCTACCTCCACCTGGAGGGTTTCGTACGCAGCCTGGGCTGGCCATGCCACCTCTGGGGCAACTACATCCTGCTGGACCTGGGTAACGGAGTCCACACAGGCTTCGCGCACTTGCGGCGTGGCTCGCTTCGAGTGACTGTGGGCGACAGCGTGACGGCTGGTCAAGAGATTGCCGAGTGTGGGAACTCCGGTAACACTTCCGAGCCTCACCTGCACTTTCAGCTCATGGACGGCTCCGATGTGATGACCGCACGCGGCCTGCCATTCGAATGGCGTTACCGCGACGGCGAAGGGGTGGAGCACACGGGAGTGCCCGTGGATTCCACACACTGCGCCGGCGTTGGGTCTCCTGCCATCGTCTCCCTTCGGCTGGGTCGGTCCGTTTGAGTCCGGAGACGGTGGCAAGGCGTCGTCGGCCCGAGCCGTGGCTTCGGCGCCCGAGGCCGGAATGCCGGTCGCGCAGCACCCATCTACGACAACAAGTCGCTGTAGGCGGCCTGACGGGTCACCCGTTCCGCCCCGGTCCTCGCGGCCGGGGCGGAACGGGGCCCTCAGCTGCCGGCACTCCCCCCAAAGCTCGGCGACCGACGGCTTCTCTGTCGCCTTGAGTCTGGTGAGCAACCCGACTCAGAGTCGCATGGACGTGCCCGGCGACCTGCTCGCCGTGACTGGCCCTGACGACGTGCTTTTCTGCACCGGCGGCCTGAACAGCTCGTAGGCATGGCGGCGTCCCGGCCCGCCGGCACAAGGTGTTCATTGCGCTCGCCGGCGTCAATCAGCCACCCGGTCGATATCCCCGCGGCTCAGGAGCGCGGTCAGAACACTGTCCGGCCCAACCCACGAAAGGTACGAAAGTACGTCGCACGGGATAGCTGAGAGAAATCCAGTGGCCGCGATGATGACCTTGTGGCAGGGTGCCCCGCTGTGACAGCCGTCGACAGCATCCAGATCACCTCGCTCGCCGAGCGTCCGTCGTTGAACGCCCGCGTCTACGAGATCGCCGAGACCTGGCCGGCGTTCATCTCGCACGATCCGGTCGCGGGCGCCTTGTTGAGCAGGGTGGCTGAGGACTTCCCGCAGTACTGCGTTGTGGCAACGGATGGCGACCGCGTCGTCGCGCGGGGGCTCAGCGTGCCCTTCAACGCCGAGATCGGCGACCGGGAGGAGATGCCGGACTAGGGATGGGACCGGGTGCTGGTGTGGGCATACGACGACCAGCGTCGCGGACACCCGGTGACGACAGCCAGTGCGCTCGAGATCACGGTGGACACGGAGTACCTCGGCCGCGGTCTGTCGTACCGCATGCTGGCCGCGCTGCTCGACGCGGTCGGCCGGCAGGGCCACCAGGCGCTTCTGGCGCCGGTCCGTCCGACGGCCAAGCACCTGCAACCACGCGTCCCCATGGCCGCATACCTCCGCCAACGGCGCGCCGACGGGCTGCCGACCGACCCTTGGCTGCGCGTCCACGTCAAAGCGGGCGGCAGCATCGAGAAGGTCGCTCCCGCATCGATGACGGTCAGCGGATCCCTGAGCCAGTGGCGGCACTGGACCGGCCTGCCCTTCGACCGAGACGGTGACGTCGAGGTGCCCAGTGCCCTGGTCCCGGTGCACTGCGACACCACGCATGACCACGCGGTCTACGTCGAACCCAATGTATGGATCCGACACGGCGTGCACCCGCACACCGCCGAAGGGCTGCTGCCATCCATCGGTTAAATGCCAAGGTCAGGGGGGCAAAGAGGGGTTCTCGCCGAGCGGATCAATATGCGTCCAGGCTGCTCCGGTGCCATGCTGGAAGCGAGACACGGAGGCCGCGATGGGGTTCTACACCGACCAAGTGGTGCCGCGGATCATCAATGTCGCCTGCGGGGTGAAGGCAGCCGAACCGCTGCGGCGCCGGGTCTGCGAGGGGCTGAAGGGCGAAGTCGTCGAGCTCGGATTCGGCACGGGGCACAACGTCCCCTTCTACCCGCCTACCGTCACCGGCGTAGCCGCGGTCGAGCCTTCCGATGTCGGATGGAGACTTGCCGGCGACCGCATCAGGGCGGCGCGGGTCCCGGTGCGGCGGGCCGGCCTGGACGGGCAGTCGTTGCCCTTCGAAGACGACAGTTTTGACGCTGCTCTGTCCACTTGGACGCTGTGCACCATCCCCGATGCCGATACCGCTCTGCGTGAAGTGCGGCGTGTCCTGAAGCCCGGAGGGACTCTGCACTTCCTCGAACACGGGCTGGCCCCGGAAGAGGACGAGCAGGTACGTCGCTGGCAACGACGGCTTGAGCCGGTGAACAAGCGGCTCTTCGGCGGATGCCACCTCACCCGGCCGACCGTGGACCTGCTGACGAACGCAGGGTTCACGATCACGGCACTCGACGCCTTCTACGAGCAGGGCGTACCGAAGGCTATGGGGGCGGACTCCCTCGGCACCGCCGTGTCTCCCTAGCCGCTCATCACTCGACCTCGGTCGGGTCATGAGTCCGGCGCGGAGGGTGCGGACGGCTGGGGGCGGGCGCGTCCGCACCGCGAGCGCACGGTCATCGAGCCTCGCCCATGACTACGAGACCCACCCGCACGGCCCCGAAGCCATGATCTACTTTGCGATGATCGGCCTCATGAGCCGCAGACTCACCGCCGAAGCCACCCCCAACTGGCGAGACCCACAGCCCGGAATCAAACATGAAGCCGGCCGTGCGCTTCGCGGCCACCGTTCACATCGCCGCGATCAACGCGTGGCTGCGATCCGGCGGCATTATCCGTCCCGCACGCCATGCTGACCGCGGCAACGGCCCGGGGAGTCGACCGGGAAAGGAAGGCAAGCCCTGGCGCGACCAGAAGCAGGTGGCCGCTGTCAGGTGCCGCTGTGGCGGAGCATGTCCTCTCGTTCGACGACCTTGACGCGCTCGCGGTCCTGCGCTGCGCCCAGGGCCCGCTCATGGGCGTCGAGTTGGTGCCAGCCGCCCCAAGTGGTGTAGCGGATGCCGCGTTCTCGCAGGACGGCTGTGACGGCGTCCGGATCCGGTGCGGCGGCTCCGGGGAGGCGGCCGCTTGTGTGGTCGTCGAGGAGACAGGCGACGGTCTCGTTGGCGTCGCCCTTGGTGTGGCCGATGAGTCCGACGGGGCCGCGCTTGATCCAGCCGGTGACGTAGACGGCGGTCTGGTGGCTGTCGGCGGCCAGCACACGGCCGGCCTGGTTGGGGACGGTGCCGGAGACAAGGTCGAAGGGCAGCTTGGGCAGCTCGTCCGAGTAGTAGCCGACCGCCCGGTAGACGGCCTGGACGTCCCAGTCGGTGAAGCGGCCGGTGCCGCGGACGTTGCCGGTGCCGTCGAGTTGGGTGCGTTCGGTGCGCAGCCCGACCACGTGCCCGGCTGCGCCGAGGATCTCCTCGGGGGACTCGAAGAAGTGCAGGTAGACCTTGTGGGGGCGGGTGCCGATGTCGCGGATGGCCCAGTTCTCCAGGGTGGAGGCGACCATGTGGGCCTGCTTGTTGCTGCGGCGCTCGGCGATGGAGCCGTCGTCGTAGTCGATGTCTTCGGGGTCGACGACGACCTCGATGGTGGGGGAGTGGTCGAGTTCGCGCAGTTCCATCGGGCTGAACTTGGCCTGCGCGGGTCCGCGGCGGCCGAAGATGTGAACCTCCAGGGCCTTGTTCCGCTGAAGCCCGGCATGGACGTTCGGGGGGATTTCGGTGCGCAGCAGCTCGTCGGCGGTCTTGGCGAGGATCCGTGCGACGTCCAGGGCGACGTTGCCCACCCCGAGGACGGCGACCTTCTCGGCCTCCAGCGGCCAGGTCCGCGGGACGTCGGGGTGGCCGTCGTACCAGGAGACGAAGTCGGCGGCGCCGAAGGAGCCGTCCAACCCGACGCCGGGGAGGTCAAGGGCCCGGTCGGCCATCGCGCCGGTGGCGAAGACCACGGCGTCGTAGAAGCGGTGCAGGTCATCCAGGGTGATGTCGCCCGGATAGTCCACGTTCCCGAAGAGCCGCACCTGTGGCTTGTCCAGCACTTGGTGCAGCGCGCTGACGATGCCCTTGATCCGCGGGTGGTCCGGCGCCACGCCGTAGCGGATCAGCCCGAACGGCGCGGGCATCCGCTCGAACAGGTCGATGGACACTCCCGGGTCCCGGGCGGCGTCGGACTTCAGCAGCGCGTCAGCGGCGTAGATGCCGGCCGGACCGGCACCGACGATCGCGACACGGATGGGACGAGGCATACGAGACGTTCCTCCAAGCAGCGCGGACAGACGGTTCGAGACAAGCCCACCCGGTGGGTCCCCGGTAGCCGGCGGCGACCTATGAGCCCATAACCCGAAGCTATGACCCGGCACGTCCCGGTCCACCTGAGCGCTCGTGGCGGGCATCGATGCCATCTCTCCCACCGAGAGCCGAACAGGCGTGTCACCCAGAAGCGTATGGCACCAGGTGACAGAATCTTCGGGCGGTCCACGGTCCGGAGCCGCCGGTATGCTGTCCCGCCCAGGAGGAACTTCGCATGCACCCGAGCCCGGCTGAACGCACCGCGTCCGCCGGCTTGCGTGATCGCAAGAAACTCAAGACCCGCGACGCGCTCTGCCACGCGGCCCTCGACCTGTTCGGCTCCCGCGGCTTCGAGGGCGCCACGCTCGACGACATCGCAGCCGCGGCCGACGTCTCCAAACGCACGGTGCTGCGCTACTTCACCGGCAAGCAAGACATCCTGCTCGCCGTGTTCCGGGAGATGGCCGCGCTCACCGTGCGTGAGCTTGAGCGCAGACCCGCTGAAGAGGCCCCGCTGACCGCCCTGCGTGAAGCCACGCGCCATGCCTTGTGCGAGGTGGGCCGGGCCCTTCCCGAGTACCGCGGCACGCCGACCTGCCTTGCCGTCCTACAACTGGTGGCGACCACGCCGGGCATGCTCGTCTCCCTCCACCACGTCCTCCTGGTCCACCAGGACGCACCCGCGAAGATCCTCGCCGCGCGCGAGCGGATCGAAGACCCGGCCGACCCGCGCCCCCAACTCCTGGTATCCGTGCATGCCGTCGCCATGACAGTCGCCGTCCGCTCCTGGCAGGCGAGCGGTGCCCATGATCTCGACACCATCCTCGACACCGTCGATATGTGCCTCGACAACCTCAGCTCGGCCATCGCCGGCCGCTGGTCAGTTGCCGCACCCGCCTGACCGCCGTGGTCAGCACGGCACCTGGGCCCCTCGGTTCGTGTGCCGTCGGCGCTGGGTCCGAACACGCCACCGCAGTCGCATGTTCGGCCAGGGCCGCGGGGCCGGTTGCGCCGGCGGGGAACCATCGGGCGACAGTGGAGAGCTGGGGAGGCCGAAGCCCCGATTACGCCAAATGCGCCACTGGTTCGCAGATCCTCGCGCGTCCTTAACGCCGACGCCGTATCGCCTCCAGGGCGTCAGCTGGATACCGTCCTGGCGGCCTCACCTGCGCAAACGAAGTCGCCGCAGGCCGCCGGGGAGACTGTGGAACGGTTGTTCGCGGAGTCGAGCGGCTGAGTGGGTCGGCTTACGCTCGCGCTGTGTTCAACGTGACCGAAATCCTCAAGCGCCTGGTGATCGGGCGAGCCATGCGCAGCGAAGAGCTGGGCGAGACGCTGCTGTCCAAGCGGCTCGCCCTGCCGATCTTCGCTTCCGACCCGCTCTCCTCAGTGGCCTACGCCACCCAGGAGATCCTGCTGGTTCTCACCCTCGGCGGCCTGGCCTACCTCCACTTCACCCCGTGGATCGCGGCCGCCGTCGTGGCGCTGATGACGGTCGTGGTGCTCTCCTACCGCCAGGTGGTGAACGCCTACCCGAGCGGCGGCGGCTCGTACGAGGTCGCCTCGACGAATCTGGGGCCCTCTGCCGGCCTGGTGGTGGCCGCCTCGCTGCTGGTCGACTACGTCATGACGGTGGCCGTGTCGGTGGCCTCCGGGGTGGACAACATCATCTCGGCGGTGCCCCGGATGGCCGAGCACCGGGTGCTGACGGCGCTGGTCTTCGTCGCTCTTCTGACCGCGATGAACCTGCGCGGTGTACGCGAGTCCGGCCGGACGTTCGCCGCCCCCACGTACCTGTTCGTCGGCGGTGTGCTGATCATGGTCGGCACCGGACTGTTCCGCTACCTCATCGGTGACGCACCGGTGGCCGAGAGCGCGGCGTTCGGCGTCAGGCCGGAGGAAGGGGACGCGAACCTGACCGGCCTGGCGATGGTGATGCTGGTCCTGCGCGCGTTCTCCAGCGGCTGTACGGCTCTGACGGGCGTGGAGGCGATCTCCAACGGCGTACCCGCCTTCCGCAAGCCCAAGTCGAAGAACGCCGCGACCACCCTGGCCGCCATGGGCATCATCGCGGTCACCATGTTCGTCGGCGTCACGACGCTCGCTCTGATCACCAAGGTGCACATCACCGAAAACGCCTGCCGGCTGACTGGTCTCGGCGGTGACTGTGCGGGCTACACCCAGCGCACCGTTATCGCGCAAGTCGCCTCCGCCGTCTTCGGCGGGAACAGCGTCGGCTTCTTCTTCATCCAGGCCGCCACCGCCCTCGTCCTGATCCTGGCCGCGAACACCGCGTACAACGGCTTCCCGCTGCTCACCTCGATCCTCGCCCAGCACCGATACCTGCCGCGCCAGCTGCACAACCGCGGCGACCGGCTTGCCTTCTCCAACGGCATCCTGGCGCTGGCGATCGTCGCCGGCCTGCTGCTGTGGGGTTTCAAGGCGGATGTGACGAGCTTGATCCACCTCTACATCCTCGGTGTCTTCACCTCCTTCACGCTCTCCCAGACCGGTATGGTCCGGCACTGGAACCGTGAACTGCGCACCGAGACCGACCTCGCCGCGCGACGACGGCACCAGCTGGCCCGCGCCATCAATGCCACCGGTGCGGTCGTCACCGGCCTGGTTCTGGTCATCGTGCTGGCCACCAAGTTCACCCAGGGCGCCTGGCTGGCGGTACTGGCCGCAGCATTGCTGTGGCTGATGATGCGGGCCATCCGACGCCATTACGACCTTACCGCCGCCGAGTTGGCGGTCACCGATGCGCAGAGCGAACTCGCCCCGCCATCAAGGGTGTTCGCGATCGTGCTGGTCTCCACCGTGCACAAGCCGACCCTGCGTGCTCTGGCGTATGCCCGCGCCTTCAGGCCGCACCAGCTGGAGGCGCTGACCGTCGCGGTCGACCCCGAGGGACTGGCCAACCTCGAGCGGCAGTGGCAGGAGTTCGACATCCAGGTCCCGCTCAAGGTCCTCAATTCCCCGTACCGCGAGATCACCAGGCCGGTCGTGGAGTACGTTCGCTCCATCCGGCGTGCCGGTCCGCGCGACGTCGTGGCGGTCTTCATTCCCGAATACGTCCTCGGCCACTGGTGGGAGAACCTGCTGCACAACCAGTCGGCACTGTGGCTCAAAAGCCGTCTGCTCTTCACGCCGGGGGTGATGGTGACCAGTGTGCCGTGGCAGCTGGACTCCTCCGCGCACGCCGACCGCCCGGCGGTGCGCGCCCCGGGCTCGGTTCGCCGCGGCGAACCCGTCCCGCCCAGCACGCCGGCCCGGAAACCGGTGGCTCACGGCAGCTCTGACGACAAGTAACGCCGACCAGATCCTCTGGGAGGCGAGCGAATCGGACCAGCGCACGTGGGCGGTACGAACGCCAACCCCTCTGACTACCTGGCCTTCCCCGGCGTCGCAGCGCCCTTTGCTGCTACGAGCGACTCCTCAAACTCACCATGCAGGACACGGCCTGAGGAGCGGGTGGCGGTAGCCGTACCTCCGCCGTCCTGCTGGAATGGCGAGGAGCGGACCTCCTGTTCCCGGCCCAACTTGCCGCAGCTTGTCCATACTTGAGCATGAACGACATCAGGGATACCAGGGGACCGTATGGAACCGAGCGCGATAGTTGCAGAGGTAGTCCCTATGGTTGCGCCCTCTGTCGGTTCTGGAGCAGCGGCGGCGGGAACGCGATGGGGAGAACTCGTTTCTGAGCGGCTGCGTATGACGCCGCAGAGGCGGACCGCGCAGACGGGCTGGGCGTGACCCCGCCAAACGAACAGGTGGCAGAGGCGGTGCAAGGGACGGCGCGGGGGCTGTGCTGCTCACGGAGGTGGAACGGTGGGGCATCGACGCCGGCCGGCGAGCGCTGAAGGCTTTCCCCTGCGATGCCGCGCAGTCTGCGGTCGTCTGCCGGGACCGGCTGCTGCGCCGCCTGTATGTCGACTGGTGCCCATTGGCCGGGCTGATCGACACGGCACCGCGGGCACCTTCGTTCCCGTTGAGTCCTCCCGCCGGTTCGGCCGATGTTCGGCGGAAGCGCGGAACTGGACGGCGCCCAGCACGGGTTCGCCGTCCACGAGGACCCGCACCGCGTTCGCCCTGCCGCTGGCGGACCAGGCCGCAGCGGACTGGGCCATCCGCTGGTTCACGCCGCTCGTCGAGGCCAGTCTGTGCGGTCACGCCACCTTGGCCACGGCGCATGTGCTGCGGGCCGAGCGGGGGCTCCTCGGTGCCGTGCGGTTCATGAGCCGGCGGCACGGGGTGCTCGTGACGCATGCTGACGACGGAGGCGACATCACCCTGGACTTTCCCGCGGTACGTGGTATCGGCTCCCTGCAATCGCCCCTGCGCGCCTTCGCCGCCGCCACCGGGCTGGACGGCCTGCACGGACTGACTTGATCGGCACGGACGCGGGTACCGGTCGGCTCGGCCGCAGATGACCGCTACGGGCCGTCGACGCCCACGATCACACCGAACGGACCGCGTACCTGGGCGATACGCACCCCAGGACTGACCGTGAGGGGACCGCGGTGGTGCGCGCAGCCGGCGTCCAGCAACCAGGCCCGCGCTTTGTCGATATCCGCGACCTGCCAGCAGAACACCGGACTCCCGCCTCGCGGATTGCGCTCGTCGTCATCGGGGTGAAAGCCCAGCTCGACGCCGGCGTGCTCCACCCACGCATGGACAACGCCCGCTTCGCTGACGTCGCGCTCTACCGCACGCCCGACAACTCGCCGTACCAGTTGGCCGCGGCATCGGAGTCTTCGACGAACGCCGTCACCGTGCGTACGTGCTCGAAGGGTCGGGTGCTGCGGGCTGCGATGGTCGGCTTCGCCGTCATCACGACCGTCGTGGCAACGGCGTCCGCGCTACGTCGTCACCGGCGGGCCGCCGTGCTGTGGGCGGCAGCGTCCTGCAAGCGGGGTCGGCGACTGGAAACGCGGTGCAGCACCGCAGGTCCCAGGGGGTGGGTGGGTTCTGCGGTACTGCGTCCTGCCGGACATTCCGCCGTCCGGCAGGTGGTCCTGTGGTGCCCTGGCCGGCAGGCCGGCCGGGGCACCACAGAGGGGTCCGGGCAGGGGTGTTCACCCGAATCGCTCACGCATCCGGCGCCTGCGGCTTCCCGCAGGCGCCGGGCAAGAAGCGCGTTAGTCGAGGTCCATGTCGCCGAAGATCACGACGGTGTTGAAGGAGTTGTCGATGTCGGTCACGATGCTGTCGTTGATCCAGGTGTTCGATGCCGAATGGCCGTCGTAGCCTCCGGCACTCGCGGTACCGGCGCCGCCCAGGACGACGAGAGCGGCCAGAGCGGCGGTGGCGATTGCGGTACGCATACGCATTATTTTTTCTCCTCGTACAGGACTTCGTGACGCTCCACCACTTCTCGGCGGCCAGCCGGCGGAAACCGGGCACGGAACAAGATCACCCGTATGGAGCCTCCGTGTGACGGATCGGCCGGCAGCGCGACTGCCTCTGCGCCTCGTTGGAACCCGGCGTCCGCCAGCCCTCGTGCCGTGAGCCAAGAACGTCGTGGCCGCGGGCCTGGCCTCTTACTGCGAGGTCCAGGCCGGCTGTCCGCGACCTGGGCCTGCTGTGGCCGATCTACGTGAAGACCGCCGCCTACGGTCACTTCGGCCGGTAACTGGCCGACTTCGCCTGGGAACGTACCGACCGCGTCCCGGCCTTGAGTGAGGCAGCAGGCGTGTGACGCACATCGCATGACAAGCGGGCGCTGGAGTCCCGCCGCCGAGACGCCTCGCCCTGCGAGGCTCCAACGGGCGGAGGCAGGATCACCGCAGGTGCCCGCTGACGCCGCCGCACCCGCCCCGGGGCGGAGGTTTTTACAACTCCCGGTAGATAGATAGAACGGTACGTATGCTTCTCGGTATGACTCTTGATCCCCCCAAGGCAACTGTCCGCCCCTCGGCCGCCCGTCGTCGTCTGCTGTCCGCGGCCGACGAGCTGTTCTACGCGCAGGGCATCGACGCCACCGGAGTGGACGCCATCATCGAAGCGGCAGAAGTCGCGCGGATGACGTTCTACAAGCACTTCCGGGGCAAGGACACCTTGGTCGTGGCCTACCTCCAGGCGCGCGACGCGCGCTGGAATGAACTCCTCACGCACGCACTCGAAGGCGTCGGCGACGACCCGCGGGCGCGGCTCATCGCCGTGTTCGACGCCCTGGGCAGCTGCCACGCCGACCCGGACTTCCGCGGCTGCTCGTTCGCGAACGCCGCCGCCGAACTGGCCCATCGGGACCATCCAGCGCGCGCGGTGGTCACGGACCACAAGAAGGCTCTGCGCGAGGACCTGACCCGGCTGACGCAGCAGGCAGGCTTCGCGAACGTCGGTCTTCTCGTCGACACCCTCCTGATGCTGTACGAGGGCGCGACCACCACTCAGGCCCTGGGATCGGTGGAGAACGCGATCGGAAAGGCCCGCACCACCGTGCAGCGACTTCTCGACTCGTGGCCGACGGACGACGACGGCTTATGAGCGGGGGCGCCATCGCGTGGCCGCCGCGCTCCGCGCGGACCGGCAACTCCCCCCGCAGAAAGGCATCTGATGGAACAGGGCAAGCCGCGGCTGTCGGTCGCGTGGAAAGTCGGCATCGCGGCCCTTCGCCATCGGCCTGCCCGCCCCGCTGCCCGAGGCCACCGGCCGCTACGCGTAGATCTCCCTGCGCAAGCTGCGCTCCCACGCCGGCGGCAAGCTGTCCGAAGCCGACCGGACCCTGCTCGACACCCTCCTCGAAGACGCCGGCCCGCATCCTGAGGCGCGAGGACCTTACTGTCCGTACCACCCGTACCACCTGGGCCGCCCGCCGCCCCTGACCCATCCCCGGGCTGTGCGCGACGCCGACGAAGAGCGCATGCTGCTCGTGGCGCCAGAACTCGCGACGTGCTCAGCGCCGTACGCGGCGCGCCCGGTATTTCGCGAGGAGGTTGTCCGTCTGTAGCGGACGAAAGAGGGAAAGGGGGAGTGCCCACTCCTCTCCACTCTCAATTTATAGCGCACAGGGGGGCTTGCGGCAAGGCCCCGGTCGTGCCGCAGAATCGTCGGCCGAGGCCAGAATCTGCGGAAATGGGAGTCACGGAATGCGTGTGTTGTTGTCGACGTACGGGTCGCGCGGGGACGTCGAACCGCTGGTGGGACTCGCGGTGCGGTTGCGGGCACTGGGCGCGGAGGTGCGGGTGTGCGCGCCGCCGGACGAGGACTTCGCGCAGCGGTTGGCCGGTGTCGGCGTGCCGCTGGTTCCGGTCGGCCGGTCGGCGCGCGCGCTGACGACTGCGGCGCCGCCGCCGTCATCCCTGCCCCAGCGCGCGGCCGAGTTGGTCGCCGGCCAGTTCGAAGCGGTCACCGCGGCGGCCGAGGGATGTGACGCGCTGGTGGCGACCGGCATGATGCCGGCCGCGGCCGGCGCGCGGTCGGTGGCCGAGAAACTGGGCATCCGCTCCGTGTCCGTGACCTTCCAGCAGCTCACCCTGCCGTCGCCGCACCACCCGCCGCTGGCGTATCCGGGCCGGCCGTTCCCGCCGGAGGTGACCGACAACCGGGCGCTGTGGGACCTGGACGTCCAGAGCATCAACGCGCTGTTCGGTGCGGCGCTCAACACGAACCGGGCGTCGATCGGCCTGCCACCGGTGGACAACGTCCGCGACTACGTCATCGGTGACCAGCCGTGGCTGGCGACGGACCCGATCCTGGACCCGTGGCAGGAGACGCCGGACCTCGACGTCGTCCAGACCGGCGCGTGGATCCTGCCCGACGTCAATCCGCTCCCGGCCGAGTTGGTGGCGTTCCTGGACGCCGGCGCACCACCGGTGTACGTGGGCTTCGGCAGCATGCCCATGCACACATCGACGGACGTCGCCCAGGTGGCCATCGAGGTGATCCGAGCGCAGGGCCGCCGCGCGGTCGTGGCCCGCGGTTGGGCCGACCTGGCCCTGATCGACGACCGGGACGACTGCTGCGTCGTCGGCGAGGTCAACCAGCAGGTGCTGTTCGGCCGGGTGGCCGCCGTCGTGCACCACGGCGGCGCGGGCACCACGACGACGGCCACCCGGGCCGGCGCGCCTCAGGTGGTGGTACCCCAGGCGGCGGACCAGCCATATTGGGCCGGCCGGGTGGCCGAGCTGGGTATCGGCTCGGCACACGACGGTCCGACTCCGACCTTCGAGTCCCTGTCGGCCGCGCTCAGGACGGCCCTGACCCCCGAGACCCGCGCACGAGCGAGGGCCGTGGCCGGCACGATCCGCACCGACGGGGCGACGGTGGCCGCGAAGCTGCTGCTCGACGCGGTCAGCCGAGAAAGGCAGCCCATGTCCGCGTGAACCACGCGGGATCGTCGAGCCAGGACCCGGAACACGAGCCCGCGAACCCTGGCGACCTGAACCGACGACGGCCACGGGGTCCACGTCAGGCGGAGCGCTGCTCGTCATGGCCACCAGGTTCGTCACGCCGGCTCAGACGCCTTGCCGGGCGCAATCGTTGCAAGCGACCTCAGATCGGAACTGATGAATGAACCCCCTGACCACCAGCGCGTTTGAACTTCCCGACCACCTCTCACCCAAGGCCGACCCAACGCTGATCGCCGGCGATGAGCAGCACTTCGCGGCCATCGCGGAGTGCCTCGAGCAGTCGATCGCCGAGCTGTCCGACCGCCTCGCCGCCGAGCGTAAGGCGCCCGGCGGCGCAGGCCGGCAGGCGATGGACCGGGACACGGAGATCCACCGGCTGACCGCTCGCCTGCGCGCACTGCGTCGCTTCGGTCTGGACCTGTGCCTCGGACACATGGTCAGCGCGGACAACCCCGAGCCCGTGTACGTCGGACGACTCGGCCTTACGGACACCACGGGTCGTCGGCTGCTGCTCGACTGGCGCTCCCCCGCGGTTGAGCCGTTCTTCGGAGCCACCCACGCCAACCCGATGGGGCTGGCAAGCCGCCGCAGGTATCGCTGGACCCGCGGCCGGATCAGCGACTACTGGGACGAGGTGTTCGCCTCGGACGGGTTCGCCGGACACGCCGCGCTCGACGACCAGTCCGCCTTCATCGCCAGCCTGGGCAGCAACCGGTCGACACGGATGCGCGACGTGCTCGGCACCGTCCAGGCCGACCAGGACGCCATCATCCGCGCGGGATCCCGCGGCGCTCTCGTCGTCGACGGCGGTCCGGGTACGGGGAAGACCGTCGTCGCTCTGCACCGCTCCGCCTACCTCCTCTACTCCGACCCTCGCCTCGGTCACCGCCGGGGCGGCGTGCTGTTCGTCGGTCCGCACCAGCCCTACCTGGGCTACGTCGCCGATGTCCTCCCCAGCCTCGGAGAGGAGGGTGTGCAGACCTGCACCCTGCGGAACCTCGTCGCCGAGGGAGCCGCAGCAGCGATCGAGGCCGACCCGAACGTGGCCCTCCTGAAGTCGTCCGCGAACCTGGTGAAGGCGATCGAGACGGCCGTCAGGTTCTACGAGGAGCCGCCCGCCAAGGGGATGACGGTCACGACCCACTGGTCCGACATCTGGCTGAGCGCCGACGATTGGGCCGTGGCGTTCGAAGCAGCAGAACCCGGTACTCCGCACAACGAGGCGCGCGACCAGATCCGGGAGGAGCTGCTCACGATCCTGGTGGACAAGCACGACGACGACGCCTCGGCTGACCTGCTCCGCAAGTCGCTGCTCCAGAACAGGGAACTGCTCACGACCCTCAACCGCGCGTGGCCGCTGCTCGAAGCCGCTGACCTCGTCGGAGACCTGTGGTCGGTACCCGCCTACCTGCGGAAGTGCGCTCCCTGGCTCAGCCCCGATGACGTCTCGAAGCTGCAGCGCGGGGACGCCCATGCCTGGACGGTGTCCGACCTGCCGCTCCTGGACGCGGCACGGCAGCGGCTCGGCGACCCGGAGGCGTCGCGACGTCAGCGTCGGCACAACGCCTCTGTCGCCGCCGAACGCGAGCACATGTCCAAGGTCGTCGACGCCCTGCTTGAGGCCGATGACGACGGTGAAGGTGTGATGACGATGCTGCGCGGACAGGACCTGCAGGACACCCTGGTCGACGAGAGCGCACCGCCCAGCACCGAACCGGACCTTCTCGCCGGCCCGTTCGCGCACATCGTCGTGGACGAGGCTCAGGAACTGACCGACGCAGAGTGGCAGATGCTGCTGCTCCGGTGCCCGTCCCGGAGCTTCACCATCGTCGGGGATCGCGCCCAGGCCAGGCACGGGTTCACGGAGTCGTGGCAGGAACGGCTCGAGCGGATCGGGCTCGACCGGATCAACCTGGCCTCCCTGAGCATCAACTACCGGACGCCGGAAGAAATCATGGCGGAAGCCGAGCCGGTCATCCGGGCCGTACTCCCGGACGCCAACGTGCCGACCTCCATCCGCAGCAGCGACGTTCCCGTCGTACACGGCTCCGCTTCGGATCTGAGCTCGGTCCTCGACACCTGGCTCGCCGCACATGCCGACGGGATCGCCTGCGTCATCGGCACTGGTGACATCGGAGTTGGTACATTCCGGACGACGTCCCGCGTCCGGTCGCTGACCCCGCAGCTGTCGAAGGGGCTCGAGTTCGACCTGGTCGTCCTCATCGACCCAGAGGCGTTCGGCAAGGGCATCGAAGGAGCGGTCGACCGCTATGTCGCGATGACCCGAGCGACCCAGCAACTCGTCATCCTCACGAGCACCTGACTCCGGCCGGACGAACGCCCGCTCCCGCTGATGTGGTGGCGTTCCTGGATGCCGGCACACCACCGGTGTACGGGGGCTTCGGCAGCATGCCCATGCGCGACTCGGAGGAGGTCGCCCGGGTGGCCGTCGAGTGCGGTCTGCTTCGCCGTCGGCGAGGTACCGAAAGCGATCTATGCTCAGGTCGCTGAGCGAGTCCGGGCGGCCGAGAAGGAGCGGAGGGCCGCGGGCCTGGTCGCCGCCCGACGCGAGCAGCGTCGTGCGGGCAGGCTGGCGTGAACGTCCCGTTGGCTGCGTCGAAGCCCGTCCGGCTGCCGCCGGCCCGGACGGGCGCGGCGTTACCTGAGTACCTCCGGAACTGGGCGATGCGCACACGACGCGTAAACTCCTCGGGTCTGAAGGGTTGTTGACATACCGTTTGACCTGTGGGAATGACGCCGCTCACACGCCGCGCAGCCACCGCCCCGCCCCTTCCAGTGCCTCCTCCGCCTCCGGCAGCACCCCTGCGGCACCCAGGAAGCCGTGGAACGTGCCCGGTTGGATCCGGACTTCGGCCGGCACGCCGGCTCGCCGCAGTCGCTGCGCGTATGCCCGGCCCTCGTCGCGCAGCGGGTCGCACTCGGGCAGCACCAGTAGCGCGGGCGGCAGTCCGCTCAGGTCGTCGGCGAGTCCGGGAGAGCGTACGGGTCCGATCCGTCGCCGTCCGGGCCCAGGTACTGCTGCCAGTACCAGCGCATATGGGCTCTGGTGTGGAAGAAGCCGGTGGCGTAGTCGGCCGCCGACGCGGTCTCCAGCCGGTGATCGAGGCCTGGGTAGAGGAGGAGTTGGGCGGCGAGTTCCGGGCCGCCGCGGTCGCGGGCCATCAGGGTGAGAGCCGCGGCGAGATTGCCGCCGCTGGAGTCGCCCGCGACGACGAGGCGGGACCCGGATGGTCGCCCAGGAGACCGGCAGCCGTGACAAGCGGGTCTACCGGATCGCCGGTGAGGGCATGGATGCGGTGCGGACCTGGGCGCGTGAGTCGCCGGTCGAGCCGCCGGTGCTCAAGCACGGCGTCATGCTGCGGATCTGGCTCGGCCATCTCCTCGAAGCCGAGCGGATGCGTGAAGTGCTGGGCGCGCACCGCGCGTACGCGGAGGCGATGCGCGAGAGGGCGCAGGCCGACGTCGCCGGGGCGCAGGGCCAGGAGGCGTGGGCGTACCCCACGCTCACTCTCAAGTGGGCCGAGCGGTACTACGCCTCGGAGCGGGATCTGGCCGACGCGATGCTCGCGGACCTGGAAGAGCTGGAGCGCAGGCGACCGTAGGCACGCCGGAAGTACAACAGCGGCTCGGCGCCCGGGAGCCGATCGAGAGAGGTGACCCGGCATCGAAGCAGGCCGTGATGTCACCCTCGACGATCCACTCATAATTGTGTGGCCGCGAGGCGAGACAACGCACCTCGGCTACCGCGTCATGGGTCCGGCGAGGTGACGAGGCCCTTCACATGTCGTTCGAGGCGAATCATCTGCTCGTCCCGCTGCGGCAAGGCGCTGGTGGCCACGAGGACGCTGCGGCTGTGCTCGACGACCTTGCCTTCCGGGAGTTCGTCCAGGGCCTCGTGCGCCAGGGGCCAGCGGCCGGATCCGAGGTTGGACAGGACGGTGGAGACGCTGCCGAAGCCGAGGTCGAAGAGGCCGGGCCGCTCTCGTACGCGCCCGGCAGCGCCACGCCGACCTCACCGCCAGCCGCTCCCGGACCCTGCGCGCGGTCGCCTGGAGGGGCTGATGCACCGTGAGCCCTCCTGCCGGCGGGCTCTCGAACGTGACGCGATACCCATAGACCCTTGAGTAGGATCCTGAATGAGCCTGTCCGTCGCCAGTCCGTCCCGCCTCTGGACGTCGAACTTCGGCCTTTACTTCACCGCCCGCGTCGTGTCGCAGGTGGGCGACACGATGATCCCGGTCGCGACGGCGGTCGCGATGTTCTCGCTCGGATACGGCGTGAGCGGGGTCGGGTTCGCACTCGGTGCCTGGATGGGGGCGTTCGCGCTCTTCGTCGTGTTCGGCGGGGTGTTCGCCGACCGGTTCCATCCCCGGCCGCTGATGATCGGCGCGGACGCCGCCCGGTTCCTCGTCCAGGTTCTGCTCGCGGTCTATCTCTGGCTAGGCCACCCAACACTGTGGATCATGATTGCCGGATCGCTGATCGGCGGCATCGCGACCGCGATGTTCCAGCCGGGCACATCCAGCCTGGTGCCCCAGGTCGCCGCCGACGCGCAGAAGGCCAACGGGGTGCTGCGGGTGAGCGAGGGGTTCGCCACGATGGCCGGACCGGCGATCGCCGGGGCGCTCGTCGCCGCGACCTCGCCGGCCTGGGTGTTCGGCATCGACGCGGCCACCTTCGCGATCAGCGGGATCTGCATGCTCGCGCTGCGGCTTCCCCGCTTCGAGGTGGACCGGACCGCCTCCACGCTCACCAACCTCCGCACCGGATGGGACGAATTCCGGTCCCGGTCCTGGCTGTGGGGGGTCATCCTGATCTGGTGGGTGCTGGGCGTGTTCGTCTGGGGCCCGATCACCCCGCTCGGCGCGGCCTCGATCATCGAAGCGCACGGCAAAGCCGCCTTCGGCTACGCGGAGGGCGCGTTCGGCGCGGGCTGCGCCCTCGGCGGCCTGATCGCGATACGGGTCCGCCCCGCCCGCCCGCTCTTCGCCGGCGGCATCGCGATGCTCCTGTTCCCGCTGATGCCGCTGGCCGCCGCCCTGGTCCCCGCTCAGCCGCTGCTCATGCTCGGGTACGCGGTGAGCGGCATCGGCTGGGCGTTCTGGGGCGTCCAGTGGGCCACCACGGTACAGACCCAGATCCCCGAGGACCGGCTCAACCGGGTCGCCGCCTACCAGGTCGCCGGCTCCATCCTCGCCGTCCCGCTCGGCCAGGTGATCGCGGGCCCCGCCAGCAGCCTCGTCGACCTCCACCGCCTCCTGCTCGTAGCCACCGTGGCCGCCCTCGGCTGCGCCATCGCTCTCCTCGCCACCCCCGCCATCCGCCGCCTCCGCCGAATCCCGACAGGATCGGGGCCGCACACGATGAACCATGCGGCGCGCACGATTGCAGAGCGCCAGCGATGCAACCGCGCTGAGCCGGCACGGCCGGGCCCTGCGTCGAACGACGGGATGACGGGATGACGGGATGACGGCCCAAGTCCGTTCACCCGGTGAGTGATCAGGTTTCTTCTCCAAGACCCTGTGTGGCGTCGGCCGCGACGCCGGCCACGTCCTGGACCGGCGGCCCCGGAGGCGGGGGGTAAAATCCGCCGGGAACGTGTCAGTTCGCCTTGTCAGAGGTACCGCATACGGTTCTTCCCATGGGGACGGGGATCGAATATGTACGGGGCGACGCGACAACACCACTGGGCAAGGGGCCCAAGGTGATCGCGCATGTCTGCAACGACCTGGGCGGCTGGGGCAAGGGCTTCGTGCCGGCCGTCTCGCGGCGCTGGCCGGAGCCGGAGCGGGCGTACCGGAGTTGGCACCGCGAACGCGCGCAGAACGACTTCGGCCTCGGCGCCGTACAGATGGTGCAGGTAGAGCGGCTGGCCTGGATGGCCAACATGGTGGGCCAGCACGGGATGCTCACCGGCAGCAAGGGCGTACCCGTGCGCTACGAAGTGATCGACGCAGCCCTGGTCAAGGTCGCCGATCGGGCGGTCGAGCTCGGCGCCTCGATCCATATGCCCCGCATCGGCTGCGGCCTGGCCGGCGGGCGTTGGGAGCGCGTGGAACCGCTGGTCCGCACGCGCTTGGCGGACCGCGGGATTGTGGTGACCGGTGTACGACCACGGCTGAGCGGGCAACTGGATGAGCAGAGGCAAACCAGGTCAAGGGCTCGGGGTCCTGTTCAGCATGTGCCGGAACCCAGCCATACACGATCCACACCTGCACCGCATCGTCAGTGACGACGAACTCCTCCACCTGCTCATGACCTCTCTCCGTGATCCCCCGGCGCATCGACGGCGCCCGCAGCCGACCATGAACCACCGCGAGTACGAGAACGGGGCGGGGCCCTGTGCGGGTCGCCGGGCTCGCGGCCTGCTCACGGCGCTGAACGGTCGGGTAGCCGGATCACACCGAGCGCTGGAGGTGGCCGGGAGAAGAGCTTGAACCACCTGCCCCATCACCCCGCCCCCGCCCCCGCTCACGCAAGCCGCCTAAAACTCCTTGGCGATCACAGTGTCCACCGGGGGACGGGGAGAGGACACCCGTACTTACGGTGCCCATTCCTCTGCAAGCAGGCCGAGGATAACCCTGTCGACGAAAGCGCCGTACACCCAGGCGGAGCACCGCAGGGTGCCCTCGACGGAGAATCCGGCTCCGGTCGCAGCAGCGATCATCGCGGTGTTGTCGACGAGGGTCTCGACTTGTAGCCGTTGCAGGCCGCGTACAGCGAATCCGTACTCGCACAGCACACGAATGACGTCGCCTCCCAGCCCACGTCCCCGGAAGGCGGGGAGCATAGAGATCCCCAGGTGGGCCGTTCTGTTGTGCAAGTCGATACCCCACATCAGGGCTTCGCCGGCCAGTTCCTGCGACTCCAGCTCCACCACCGAGAAGTACGCCTTCTGCTCCGACGGTGCAGCCGCCGCGGAGGGAGACTCTGCCGCCTCCGGCGGGATGGGCCGCCAGGGGAGGGAGTCGGCGCGTGATCGCATCACCACGTCTTCATACAGCTCGGCCTGGAAAACCGGGACATCACCGTCTTGCCGAGTCCGCAACCCGACCTTGTCTCCACGTATCACGCGTCATTGCTATCCCACATGCCGTAGTTGATCAACCGAGCTGTCCAGATGTCCCTGCGGCTGCTGCTCGACCTTCTGCCGCAGCTCGGCCACGATCTGCTCGCAACGCTCCTGACCGACGTTTCCGGCTCGTGCCTGGCCCGCGACTCGGAACCCGGGATCAGAAAGTGGCACAACTGAACGTCTACTGTGCAGCCGTACGCGACCGCATCTGACGAAGACCAGCTCACCGTCGCCTGAATCGAGCCTGGGCTACGGGCTGCTCGGAGTGACTCCACACGTGCTCGATGCCCCTCACCCTGTGCGACACCACGCGGGTTCTCGTGAGGCTGCCGCGAAGTGGGAGCTCCACGAGGCCCCCTGGGGGGCGCGTCTGGTGGCGGCCGGTCAGCCCTGAATCGAGAAGAAGACGGTGTCCATGGTGTGCCCGTGCTGGAGAGCGGTCTGCCATTCGTCGTGCTCGAACTGCATTTTGTCGATGAACAGTTCGGCCTCGTAGGCGAAGGCGTCGTCCAAGCGGCCCAGGACGGCGCGGTAGGCATCGGCGACAGCCTTGGCCTTGGCCAGTGGCAGGCGGCCGATGGCCGGGTAGCCGTCCATCGGGTAGGGGATGTGGAAGGGCACTCCGTCGGGAGGGCCGGCGTAGAGGAACTGGTGCGGGCACAGGTCGGCGGGGACACCGAGGCGGCGCAGCTCGTCGTCCATGTGGCCGAAGAAAGTGGAGGGCTTGGAGTAGACGCCCAGGTCGTCGAGGTCGGACCCGTTGGACGCGATGATGTGCTGGAGGGCCGTGTAGTAGGCGTTGCCGGCACATTCGCCGTCCGCGTCGGCCCGGCCTGTAATCAGCTCTTCGAGCGCGTCGGGCACGGTGATGTCCCAGTCGAGGTCCTGGCGGTCGAGTTCGGCCTGACCGGTGCGGGCGTCCACCCGCATGTATTCGAGAACGCGTTGTTGGTCCGCAGTGAGTTCGCCGCCTTGCAGGTAGGCGAGGATGCGGCTCTGGTCGGCGGTGTTCATCGAGATGATGTGACTCATACGCCCATGATCGCAACCAGCACTGACACACGACCGGGCGGCGGTCCGGGTCGGCAATGTGCGCAGGCGCTTGCCTTGGCCCCCCCACTCCGTTGAAGGCTTGAGCGAGCATCAGGAGGCCTCCTGGTCGGGAAGAGGAACTGGAGCAGAGCCGCCGTGTACGGGCGGCAGGGGGCCGGCTGCCGTGGGGCGGGCGGTTCAGCGCGGGTCAGCGCGGTCTCCGGGAAGAGGTCGAGCTGACCGGCCGCCGCCGTGGCGGCGCGGGTGAGCGAGGCCGTCACGCGGTGGTGCCCGTGGTCCAGGCGAAGGTGACAGCGCTGGCAGGCACCGATCCGGTTCGACGGATCGACGTCTTCGGGCGTGTGGTTGAGGTGGGCGCAGGTCCGCCCCACGGTGGCTCCGGTGTCCGGGTTGGGCTGACGGTGCAAGGCTGGGCAACGGCCGCCGGGGCGCTCCAGTCCACAGTGACCGGCGCACTCAAAGCGGCCGCCGCCGCGCACGAACCGGATCCGCCGCGAGATCTCCGGCCAGTCGGCCGGGTGCCGGGCAAGGTTCTCGGGCCGTATCGGCATGCCGGCTCGGCTTTCGCCAGTGGCCTGGCGCCGCTCGTAGTCCGCGAGCAGTTCGCCGATGGCGTTCGGTTCGCCGACCTCGAAGCCCAGATCGCGGGCACCTGACAACTCAAGACAGTTCCGCTTCATCCGGCCGGTGTCCACAGGAAACCTGTGGTCACCGGCCGGGCTGCATGGCAGGCTCTGGCAGATGGAACCCCACAACGAGCAGGGAGCGGGCGAGGTCCTGCATCAACGCGGCTGGCGCAAGGCGTTCACGGTCCAAGAGATGGTCGACAAGTGGGCATGGCTCGTGGGCAAAGTCGAGGACGGCTACAGCGACATGGTCGACGAGTACACCAACGACCTCTACAGCCGAAACTGGCTCCACGAGGCATGGCCGATCGTCACTGAACGCGTGGTCGTGCTCTGGACCCCGAAGATCAAAGCTCTCGACGACCGCTTCAGGGCCGCCACCGTCTTCGACGACGGCATCGCCTTGTCGCAATTCCACCGGATCAGCGGATTCGACCCCGTCGACATGTGGTGGTGGCGCCGCCACCCTCGCACACTCGTCGGCGACCTCGGCCGGTCACTCCGCTTGGCAGACGTCACCGACTGACTCTCGGCAGGACCCCGGATGGGACTTCCAGCAAACCGTGGACGAGACCACCCGGACGAGTGGCAAGGCCTGATGCAATGAGGACGCGCACCCTGAACTTCGGCTTGTACGCAGACGAGCAGCAACTGGCCTGGGTCAGGGGCCTGGTCGACCAGGCCGTGCGTTCCCGCAGCGCTTGGATCGTCGATGAGACCGTCGCGCATACTCTCGCTGGGAGCGAGCTGACGACCGCTGACGTGTACGACATTCTGGCGGAGCAGTGGGCCTGGGAACAGCCCGGTGAGAGCAGTGGCGCGCGGGAACCGGTTGAGCTGCGCGTCCACTTGGTGTGTTCCCTGCGGACATGGCGAGCGATCCGCAAGACAGTGATCAGGACTCTGTGTCCACAAGGCATGGCACCCCACGCCTGTCGTGTTCCGTGGATCGCTGCCTGAGCTGGTTCGCGGAGCCCGATGGCGCACGAAACGGCTGCCGGGTGGATCGCGGCCGCACCGGTCCCGCACCCGTGGGCCGTACGTTCTGAGTTGGGAGCCAGCAGCGACAGGGAGCAGCAGAACCGGCAGGATGTGCGGGTGAACAAGGTGACCATAAGCGAAGAGGACCGCCGACTTCTCGGACTCTGGGCTGCCGATTGCGCCGAGCGGGTGCTGCCGCTGTTCGAGGCTATGGCTCCCCATGACACCCGCCCTTGCGAGGCGATCGAGGTCCTTCGGGCCTTCACGCGCGCGGGGAAACGGACAGGGCAACTGCGCTCCGTTGCCTGGGCGGCCCACACAGCCGCACGCGAAGTTGACGATCCGGCTGCCGCAGCCGCCGCTCGCGCGGTGTGCTACGCAGCAGCGGCCCCTTACATCCACTCATTGGCCACCCCTCACCAGGCGAAACATATCCATGGGCCGGCGATTTACGCGGCGCGCGCTCGCGAGCTCTCGGCGGGCGATGACGCCGGCGTCGGTGACGAGGAGGTCCGATGGGCGATCGAGCACGCGTCGCAGGCAGTTCGCGAGCTAGCGCGGCAGATGCCGGCTTGCGAGCCTGGTCGCAGTCGGCTGGCCGTGCTTCGCTACCAGCTGGACGCAGCCCTTCGCCGCTGACCAGCGAGGCGCGCAGCGTCGCCGGAAGGAACCACTTCCGGCGAACGTCGCCAGCGGCGTCAGCTCATCGACGGTCGCCATCAGGCCATCACCGTCCACGACAGCTGTCGCGGAGGATCCCAGCCGACCACAGCGGGGCTGACCAGGAGAAACGCCGACCGCCAACAAGACGACCTTCGGCCTGCCCCACAGAAGCGACATGCCCCAGGCACGCTCCCCAGTCCCGCCGCGGGATCGCGCCGTCGGGGATCTCGGCATCGACGGCGCCGCCTTCCCAGCGACCTGGTGGTCGGTCCGCCCGATCACGTGATCCGCGAGGTTGTGACGTGAGCACGGCCTACACCGACGGAAGGTGGCGAGCGTTGCCGCCTGCTCTAACGACGTCACTGGCCATCCCCATCCCCGAGCTCTTCGTCGGAGTTGGGCTTCTCCGCGACGCTCGCGCACTTGCGGCACGAGTAGCGGCCGTCCGGGGCCGAATACGGGAGTGGTCATGCTCAGGGTGACGGGGGTCAGGTTCCCGCACTCCTGGCACGGCTCGGCGAGCATGTGCAGGCGCGTCAGCTACTCGGCGAATCCGCTGTGTCGTGCCCGGCCTTGTGCAGCAGGCGACACCTGGCTGCGCATCGAGGCCTGACATCGGCGGGCACAGGTGCTCGTCATGAGCGCCTGGGCCACTGGGGCGCTACGGGCGCAGCTGCCGCCGATCGATGACGACTGCCTCTTCGAGGGCGAGCGCCGGCCGCGGGCTACGCGGGTGCGGTGAATGCGTGGCTTCGTACGCTGCCGGCCAGCGGGTTGCGGTCCCCGTCGCCGGACTCGTGGCGTGCGTACGCAATGGCGGACCGGGACTGGCTGGTGCGCGTCATGCACCGCTCAACGCGCATGGTTGAAAGAGGTTGACCGGAATCCGACGTATCAAGCCAGGCCGATTACGCCGGAATCGTGAATCTGCTGGCACCGATCTGGGGAACCTTCGCCATGGCCACGTGGGGGAACAATGTGGTCTGGGTGACATGCTTGATTCTTGGTGCCGTCGGGGGAGTTATGGCAATTGGTTATTGGTGCGGCCGTAGACCGGAGGCTCACGGTTGTCTCAAAGCAGACGCTTGACGGACCTTGACGTCCACACCGCGACTGCTAGTGTCTGAGTTCACTCGAGCAATATCCGCCCTCGGCTCTGAGGAATATCCTCCAGGAGGTCGAAGCAATGCGTATTGCCACTGGTGTCAAATCCCCTGTGCCGGTCGAGCAAGTGGAGATGGGGGCTCTGGCCTACCTGCGCGACGAGTCGTCCGTTCTCGCAGCCAAGGCGATGGAACTGACCGACTCCTGGGGCCAGGCCATGTTCATCCTGGACCGCGAGACGGTCGAGAGGATCTTCTCGGTCATCGGGTTCTCCCACGCGGTCGTCGCCGGGGTCTACGACGGCGTCCGGGACATCGCGTACGTGGAGCACAAGGTCACCGACGAGCCCACCCGGCCCGAGTTCACCTATCACGCGCTGGACGCCGCCTGCCTGGTGCTGCGTGGTTTCAGTGACCTCGACAAGGCCCTCGTAGAGGTCCACGACGACAACGCGGAACTCTTCCTCGACCAGCAGCGCGGCCTCTTCGACCGGATTATGGAGAGCCTTCCGGACTACTGCGGGAACCTCATGTTCTCGCCGGACGTCGCGGCCAGGGTAGTCAGCTCGCTGGGCGGCAATGTCAGCGCGGACAAGCTGTACGAGCTGGCCTGGAAGTTCGGCGGCCAGGTGACCCTCGACCTGGAGGGGCGCCGCGGCGTCTCCACCCAGTTCATCCGGGCGTTCACGCTGACCCTCTCGACGACGGTGTGACGGCACGACGGTACCCGGCCGGCCGGCTGCCGACCGGGTACCTCTCGTTCGTGCCCCGCCGTCTCCTGTCGTCTGGAGTGTGCGATGCCTGGTCTGACGAAGCAACAGATCGACGACTATCGGCGAGATGGCTTCGTTGTGATTCCCTCAGTGCTGTCGGTGGAAGATGTCGTGCTCATTGATTCATCGATAGCGGAGCTCGCCGGAGCCGGTGAAGAAGAGATAGCCGGAATCTTTGAATTCGAAAAGGAAACCATCGACGGAGAAAGGACGGCCCGCCGCCTGTACAACCCCTACGAACAACACGAAAATTTTCGGAAGCTGGCGACGGACAAGCGCATCACCGACCGCGTCGTCTCACTGCTCGGCCCGGACCTGGCGCTCCAGCACAGCAAACTCAACCTGAAGCCGCCCAGGGTCGGAGCCCCGGTCGACTGGCACCAGGACCTCACCTATTTCCCGCACACGAACGACGACCTCGTTGCCGTCCTCATCTATCTGGACGACGCCACCCGGGACAACGGCTGCATCGAGGTACTGCCCCGTCTCCACCACCGCTTCCTGGACCACGCGATGCCCGACGGCACCTTCGCGGGCCGCATCGTGGAGAACCTCGACGACGAGCGCCACGGTGCCCCGGTGGCGGTCGAGGGAACCGCCGGGAGTGCGATCCTCCTGCACCCGCTCACCCCGCACCGGTCCGCGCAGAACCGGTCGCCGGCCCGGCGGCGGGCGTTGATCTACCAGTACCGGGCGGCCGACGCCTTCCCGATCTACACCGGCAAGCACCTCGTGGCCATGGAGGACTGCGCGCACCACATCCGGGGCGAGCGTGCTTCTGTCGCCCGCTTCGGCGGTCCCTGTCCGGTGATCTACCGTCCCCACGGCAGCCCGAAGTCCCTGTACCAGCTGCAGGAGTCGTCGAGGAAGAAGTAACGCGGAGCACGCCCCGCGACGCCGTGCCGCGTGCTCGAACGGGGCGTGTGCCAGCGGAATTCGAAGGGTGCTGAGATGCTGAGTGCAAGCCTGTTGGAGGAATACGCGGAGCAGGGATATGTGATCGCCAAAGGCGTCATCGATCCGGACACGGTCCTCGAACCCGTGATCGACGAGTACGGGGGCGCGGTCGACCGGCTGGCAGAACAGGGGCTGCGCGACGAAACCATAGCGGATTACGACGCGACGGCAGCCCCCGTCGACCGCCTGTTGCACCTCATGCGGGAGACACACGGGGCGTGTTTCCAGTCCCTGGACATCACCCTCCCCATGGAGGACGACATCCTCCCGGACACGCCGATGCACCTGGGTGCCGCAGTGTTCCACCTGTTGCGCGACGAGGCCCTGCTGGACGCCGTGGAATCCTTCATAGGCCCGGAAATTCTGTCCAACCCGGTCCAGCACATGCGCATCAAACCCCCGGAGCGCAACATCTCCGCGAAGAACAAGGCGCACACGCTGACCCTGACCGGCAAGACCTTCTGGCACCAGGACCTCGCCGTCGTGACGGACGACGCGGACCGGACCAACCTGGTCAGCGCATGGATACCGCTCAACGAGGCGACCGAGGAGAACGGCTGCCTGCTGGTCGTCCCGGGAAGCCACAAGGGTGGTCTGCTCCACCACTGCGACACCCCGTCCTCCCAGGGAATACCGGACCGTCTCCTGGGCGATCACAAGGTGCCCCTGCCGGTCTCTCCTGGGGACGTCATCCTCCTGCACCCCCTGCTCGCGCACGCCTCTCTGCCGAACGTCAGCGACGGCGGCCGCTGGAGCTTCGACCTCCGGTACAGCCCGGTGGGGCAGCCGACCGGACGCCGCTGGTACCCGGAGTTCGTCGCCCGCAGCCGGGCCCACCCGGAGACCGAGACGAGGGATCCGCAGGAGTGGGCGGCCTCCTGGCTGGCGGCCCGGCGGGACCTGGCCGGCCGTGACCGGCCGCGCTTCCACCGGTGGGACCCGGCTGATCCGCTCTGCGCCTGAAGGACGTGATCCTGTTGATCGATCTGGATGTACTCGGCCGGGGCAGCGGTTTCTCCGTCCGTGCGGGACCGCCGCGGCTGGCCCTGGTCCATCACGGCTTCCGTGCGAACCAGATCGGATTCGCCGATGCCCGCCAGGACCGCTTCACCGACCGCTACGCGTCCCTCGGACTACTCAACCTCGCACGCTCCGCCCAGGCGGACTTCGAGCAGCACCGGATCCCGTACAGCCCTGAGATGAAGTACTTCGACGAGGACCACTACCTCGATGACGCCCGGATGGCAGAGGCGATCGAGCAGTGGCTCCGTCCGGCCAAGGCCAGGTTCGTCCTGGTCAGCCTGTACTCACTCGCGTTCGAACGTACGGCGAAGATGCTCGCGCTGCTCGACCCGGCGGAAACCTGCGTCGTCATCGGCGGCGCGCACCCCACGATGGCCCCCCAGGCGACCTTCGCGCACCTGGTAGTCCGCGGCGAAGGCGGCTCCGCACTGCGGCACATCCTCAACGAACTGCTGCAACCGGGCTTCGGCCAGGGCCCCGAGGCCCGCGGCATCTGCTACACCCGAGGGGGCGAGTCCCACATCGGCCCCCCGGCCTTCGACCGGTCCCTGGCCACGATTCCCGCTCCGGCCTTCCGTTACGATCTCACCAGGGACCCCGAGCACGGCATCGAACGGGTCCGCGTGCGCTGGTGGAAGGCGCTGGGAAGCCGGCCGCAGATCTACATCTGTACCCAGAGCTGCCGCGCCCGGTGCTCGTTCTGCTCGACGTACGTCATCCACGGGAACCTGGTCTCGCGTCCGGTCTCCCTCGTCTCCGCCGACCTCGACCACGTCATCGGCGAACTGGGCCACAATTCCATCGAGTTTCACGACGACGACCTGCTGCAGCACGACGAACTGGACGACCTGCTCGCCGACCTGGGCACCCGCGGCGTGCCGTGGAGCTGCAACGCCCGTGCCGAGTTCCTGGACGAGGGGATCGCCGACAAGCTCTACCGGGCAGGCTGCCGGAAGGTCTTTCTGGGCATCGAGTCGATGAACCAGCGCACGCTCGACTACTACCGCAAGAAGACAACCGTCGAGATGAACAGGAAAGCCGCCAGGTCGCTCGACGCGGCAGGCATCGGCGTCATCTCCGGATTCATCATCGGCGCCCCGCACGACACGGTCGACAGCATCGTCGAGGACATCGACCGCATGGTGGAACTGCCGCTGCTCTTCCTGAGCGCGGCGATCCTCACTCCGGACATCGGCACGGCGGAGTTCAGCCGGGCGAAGAAGCGGATTCCCCTGCTGGGGGCGCTCGGGGACGACGGCTCGAAGATGAACATACGTCCCCGCCCGGACCTGTTCGGATCGGCCACCCCCTATGGACTGCCGACCGTGTGCGAGGCCGTTCCGAAGGAGCAGCTGAACGAGTTGTACGCGCTGGCGAACTGCGAGTTCTTCCTCCGGGAGACCAGCAGGGAGCGGATCGCCCGCTACACCCCGGCCGACCGGTTGGCCGATGCCCAGGCATGGTGCGCGGTCCAGCGCGAGCGGGCGAAGGAGCTGGCGGAGACCGCGGAACTGGATGTCGTCCGTACCCGTGCGGCAGCCCTGCTGGCCGCACGCATCTGAGACCGACAGGGGGATCATGGGACGGCGTGCGGTCCGCAGTGGTGATCCGACGGTCCCGAGAGGCCCCCGCCCCGAACCGCGGACGAGGACGGGTGCGTTCGTACGCACGTGGGAGCGCCGTATCACCGGTGTGCTGCCCGGAGGGGCACTCGCGTGCGTCGACGCACTCGCCGACCGCGAGCGCCGCTTCGCCGGGGGGTTCCTGGCGGACCGGACCCTGGGGGTGCCGCCGCGACACCGGTATCGCCTGCTCCGGCAGCATTACCTGGCATCGAGGTTCTTGATCAGCCCCCACACGACCGGCGAGATCCTCGGCTTCTGTCGGGCCGTGCTCAGCCTCCCGGCCCACCTTTCCGGCTGTGTGGTGGAGGCCGGAAGTTACAAGGGCTCGAGCACGGCCAAGTTCAGCATCGCAGCCCACCTGGCGGGACGCCGCCTGGTCGCGTGCGACTCCTTCGCGGGGCTTCCCTCCTTCGACGAGCAGCACGGTCTGAGCATCACGGGTCGTCAACTCGTCTTCAACGAGGGTGATTTTGTCGGTTCGATGGACGAAGTGCGTGCCGCCGTCGAGCGTTTCGGCATCCCCGGGGTGTGCTCCTACGTGCCCGGCTGGTTCGAGGAATCGCTCCCCGCGTGGCGCGAACCGATCGCGGCCCTCTACCTCGACGTGGACCTGGCGGCCTCGACCCGTACCTGCCTGAAGCACCTCTACCCGTGGGTGTCTCCCGGTGGCTGGGTCTTCTCGCAGGACGGGCACGTCCCCCTGGTGCTGGACGTGTTCAAGGACAAGGTGTTCTGGAACGACGAACTGGGCGTGGACCCGCCCGTGATCGACGGGATGGGCCGGCAGAAGCTGATCGGCTTCCGCAAGCAATAGGCGCGTCCCGAGGCAGGTCCCGCCCGGCGCGGGGCGGGGACCGGCGTCCTTCCGGCGCAGCCGGGTCAGTCGAGTTGTTCTCCGAGTTCGCGGTGCGCCGATCGGAGCCCTTCGGCTGCCACCACTCGAAGAGCTGGTCCTTCAGCGTCATCGCCTCTCGTACCGGACGAGGTCAGGGAGCGGCGTGCCGTTGAACTGTGGTGCGCAACGTGGCCAATTGGAAGGTTCTGACCGCGTTTGCGTGATGGCTACGTCAAGGTCGGCTGTCCACTACGCAATCGAGCTGAAGCGTCACGGAGAGCCCGTGCGCGTTCCTGACCTGGCCCCCCGTCACGTGCTGTATGACGGGCAGCACGGCCTACCCTCTGCGTCGCAGGCGTGCCGAGAGATGGTGTTGCAACGGCTGACCGACTGCCGCGAGGTCGTGGATGAACGTGAGCGCGTCGTCGTCGGTCAGGGCGTAGCGTCGGCGGGTGGCGTTGACCTCCTTGGCTGTGGGGGTGAGGGCCACCTCGTGGGTGGCGAGATCGACCGTGTTGTCGGCGGCATGGCCGACCGCGATCTCCGCGATGCCGGTGGGCTGGGTGATCAGTGCCTCCACTCGGCCGTCGGGCTGGAATCGCCACCAGCCGCTCTCCCGGGCCGACGGGCGCAGCGGTGCGCCGGCGGCGTCGAGCAGCCAGGCCCGGGTCTCGTAGCGGAGGAAAGGGCGGCCGTCGTGGCTGAAGGTGACCTCCTGCGCGTAGGCGAAGTCCCCGGCGAGCGTCGGGTATCCGCCCTGTCCCCGGCCGCGCCAGCTGCCCAGGAGGCCGAGCACGGGCGTGAGCAGTGCGTGCGGCGCGGGCGCCTCGTCCGGTCGATGGCCGTCGGGGTACGGGTGCTCTGGTACGGGGTCGAACACGGTTTGCGCTCCTGAAGTCGAGGCCGGTGCTGGCTGGAAGCCTAGGGTGCCTATCCCCTCGGCGACGGGCAGGGGAGGCTGTCCCAGCCTGTCGCCGTCGAGCGGAGCACGGTCATTCGGCGGTGACCCCGGGCTCGGGATAGTGCCGGCGTGCATCCCAGGGCCCCTCACGGCATGCCGTGACCAGAGCTGACGTCCCCCGAGGATGCCCGTCGGGACTGGCGGAGCCTGGCTGTACATCCCGATGTGCCTGCGTGGCAGTGAAAGCCCCGAGGTGTTCGCGGACTATGTGCGACGGAACGGGTCGCCGAGGAGGCGCGGACGGCGGCCTTCGCATGCCGGCGCGGGCCTGCGGACGGCCGGCAGGTCTTCAGAGCGCGGTCCGGCAACCCCAGACCCTGAGCGGGGCCCGCCAAGGGCTCACTTCCCGAGGGGCTGGTTGAAGCGCAACAGGTTGCCGGCGGGGTCGCGGAACGCGCAGTCGCGGACGCCGTAGAACTGGTCCATCGGCTCCTGCAGCACCTCGCCGCCCGCGGTGCTGATGCGCTCGAAGGTGGCGTCGCAGTCGTCTGTCGCGAAGATGACGCCGCGCAGCAGGCCCTTGGCCATCAGCTCCGCCATGGCCAGTTTGTCGGCCGATGAGGCGTTCGGGTCGGCGAGGGGCGGTTCCAGGACGATGTTCACGTCCGGCTGGGAGGGCGACCCGACGGTCACCCAGCGCATCCCCTCGAACCCGACGTCGTTGCGTACCTCAAGGCCGAGCACATCGCGGTAGAAGGGGATCGCCTTGTCGTGGTCGTCGACGGCGATGAAGCATTGGGAAAGCCTGATGTCCATGCCGTTCACGCTACGGCTGAGCGGCAGGGCCCGCTTCTCCATTCCTGACCGGCCGCGTATGGATTTTGGCCATGCATGCCGGGATGCCGGCGCCGTCGTCATGGCTCCGGGCCCGGTAGGTGCTCGGGCTCTCGCCGACCAGCTCCGTGAAACGCGAGCTGAACGACCCCAGCGACGTACAACCGACCGCGAAGCAGACGTCGGTCACGGTGAGGTCACCGCGCCGCAGCAGCGCTTTGGCCCGCTCGATGCGGCGGGTCATCAGGTAGCTGTAAGGCGTCTCGCCGAAAGCGGCGCGGAAGCTGCGGGAGAAATGGCCGGACGACATCAGGGCGCCACGCGCCAGCGCCGGGACGTCGAGCGGCTCGGCGTAGTCGCGGTCCATCCGATCGCGGGCCCGCCGCAGCCGGACGAGGTCGTCGAGCTCCTGTCGTCTCACCTGACCAGTTTCCCACAGCACCCGAGGCCGGTGACGAGGAGCATGGACGACGCCCTGGAGCCAGAGCTGACCGAGGACGAGCTGAGCGACCTGCTCAGCGACGACGACCGCGAGGCCGGGGAGAAGGACGAGTCGAGCAGGTGACCGCGCCCAGGCGCCCGGCACGGGCCGTCATACCGGAGCGGCGACACGCCTCGCCCGCCGCGCCGTTGTCGAACAGTTAGGCGATCTTGCCTTTGGCGCGGTTGGTCTCGCGACCTCAGCGTTACTGAGGTCTGTTTCGCGGGGTCGGCTGCGCGTCCCTGGGCACCTTCAGTACTCGCTTCACCGAGTTGGTCGGTGTGCCGCCCAGCACCGATCTGGGCCAGACAGCTCGTGCGACGGCGGAGATGCCGTCGTGCGTCGCGAAACAGGCGACCAAAATCGATCAGGAATCGAGAAGCGCGGACCCCCGAGCCGCAGCTAGCGTGACCGCCATGGACATCGCCATTCACGCGAGCTTCCTCCCGCGCGACGACCCGGAGGCATCCCTGGCCTTCTATCGCGACCGCCCGGAGGCGGTCCCGGTGGTCCTCCTTCTCTTGCGGGCTGGGCCCGGTTAAAACGAACGGCCAACGGCGAAATCGCCATCCGGGGCGATCGGGCTGTCGATTTGGACTTCCCGTTCGTCTTTAAGCCAGACGATGCCGACCAGACCCACGACTTCAGGAGTGACCATGACCGGCTCTTCCACCCAGGGAATCAAGACCGTGCTGTATCCCGTTTCCGACCTGGCGGCGGCCAAGGAGGTATACGCCGCCCTGCTCGGCGTACCGCCGAAGACCGACGAGTCCTACTACGTCGGCTTTGAGGCCGAGGGCCAGCACATCGGGCTGGTGCCGAGCGGTGGACCGCAGGGCATGACGTCACCGGTGGCCTACTGGCACGTGCCGGACATCGAGGCGAAGCTGGCCGAGTTGACCGTCGCGGGTGCCACCGTGAAGGAGCCCGCGCACGACGTCGGCGGCGGCCGCCTGGTGGCCGCCGCCACCGACACCGACGGCAATGCCCTCGGGCTGCTTCAGGACCGCTGAGTGCCGGCCCCCCCGCTCCCGCGCCCAGCGTCGTCGCGACACCGAGCATCGGCTCACCCACGACGTCGACGTCTGGGTGGCCAGCGCCTCGGCCGACGGTGCGCCGCATCTGGTGCCGCTGTCCTTCGACTGGGACGGCGAGGTGCTGCTGATGGCCACACCGGCGGACAGCCCGACCGGCTGGGGGCACCTCCCGGCCGAAGGCTGGGGGAGAACCTGGCCACCACCAGGACCGTTCGGCTGGCGCTGGGCCCCACCCGCGACGTGACCATGGTCGACGGCGAAGTCGAGGTCCTCGACATCGACGCGCTGCCGCAGGAGCGCGGCGACCGGTTCGCCGCCCAGACCGGCTTCGACCCGCGTGCGCAGACCACGCCGTACCGCTGGTTACGCGTTTCCCCGCTCCGCATCCAGGCGTGGCGCGAAGTGAACGAGATAGTCGACCGCGAGCTGATGCGCGACGGCCGCTGGTCGGTCTGACGCCTCGGCGGGCGCGGGCGCGGGCACGCCGCGTGGCCGGGGTCCAGGGGCTCCACGGGGCGAAGAGAAAGAGAACCAGACGTACGGCTCGAAGCTTGTCGGGTCGAGCCAGGCGACGACGGCGGAGACCGCGAAGGCGGCCCCCGCCCAACAGATGGAGACACGAAGAGCATGGCCACGAAGAGGAACACGCAGTCGCCTGCGCCGCACGCTGCCGACAGCCACGATCTGATCCGCGTGCACGGTGCGCGCGAGAACAACCTCAAGGACGTCAGCGTCGAGCTCCCGAAACGCCGGCTGACGGTGTTCACCGGCGTCTCCGGCTCGGGCAAGAGCTCGCTGGTGTTCAGCACGATCGCTGCGGAGTCGCAGCGGATGATCAACGAGACCTACAGCACCTTCGTGCAAGGCTTCATGCCGACGCTGGCGCGGCCCGAGGTCGACGTACTCGAAGGGCTGACGACCGCGATCATCGTCGGCCAGGAGCGGATGGGTGGCGACGCCCGCTCCACCGTCGGCACGGCCACCGACGCCAACGCGATGCTCCGCATCCTCTTCAGCCGACTCGGGAAGCCGCACATCGGCTCGCCCAAAGCGTTCTCCTTCAACGTCGCCTCGATCAGTGGAGCAGGTGCGGTCACCGTGGAGCGCGCCGGACGGACCGTGAAGGAGCGTCGCAGCTTCAGCATCACCGGCGGCATGTGTCCGCGCTGCGAGGGCCGGGGCTCGGTCACCGACATCGACCTGACTGCGCTGTACGACGCCGGCCAGTCGCTCAACGAGGGTGCGCTCACGATCCCCGGCTACAGCATGGACGGCTGGTACGGCCGCATCTTCCGCGGCTGCGGCTATTTCGACCCGGACAAGCGGATCAGCAAGTTCACCAAGAGGGAACTGCACGACCTGCTCTACAAGGAGCCGGCCAAGATCCAGATCGACGGAATCAACCTGACGTACACGGGTCTGATCCCGCAGATCCAGAAGTCGTTCCTGTCCAAGGACATCGACTCGCTGCAGCCGCACATCCGCGCGTTCGTGGAGCGTGCGGTCACCTTCACCCTCTGCCCCGAGTGCGGTGGCACCCGGCTCAGCGAGGCGGCCCGGTCGTCGAAGATCAAGAAGATCGACATCGCCGACGCCTGCGCGATGCAGATCAGCGACCTCGCCGGGTGGGTGCGCGGTCTGGACGAACCGTCGGTCGCGCCGCTGCTCGCATCGCTGGGGGAAACCCTCGACTCGTTCGTCGAGATCGGGCTCGGCTACCTCAGCCTCGACCGGCAGTCGGGCACGCTCTCCGGCGGCGAGGCGCAGCGGACCAAGATGATCCGCCACCTCGGCTCCTCCCTCACCGACGTCACCTACGTCTTCGACGAGCCGACGATCGGGCTGCACCCGCACGACATCCAGCGGATGAACGACCTGCTGCTGCGCCTGCGCGACAAGGGCAACACCGTGCTCGTCGTCGAGCACAAGCCCGAGGTGATCGCGATCGCCGACCACATCGTCGACCTCGGCCCGCGCGCCGGCACCGAGGGCGGCGAAGTGGTTTTCGAGGGCGCCATCGAGGGGCTGCGGGCCAGTGACACGGTCACCGGGCGACACCTGGACGACCGCGCCTCCCTGAAGCCATCAGTGCGGACGTCGTCGGAGGTGCTGAAGGTGCGCGGCGCCGACGCAAACAATCTGCGGGACGTCGACGTCGACATCCCGCTCGGCGTGCTGGTCGCCATCACCGGGGTGGCGGGCTCGGGCAAGAGCTCACTGATCCACGGCTCGGTGGTCGGGCAGGACGGGGTGGTCTCGGTTGACCAGGCCGCGATCCGCGGCTCGCGCCGGAGCAACCCGGCGACGTACACCGGGCTGCTCGACCCGATCCGCAAGGCGTTCGCGAAGGCCAACGGCGTGAAGCCGGCGCTGTTCAGCGCCAACTCCGAGGGCGCCTGCCCCAATTGCAACGGCGCCGGTGTCATCTTCACCGACCTGGGGATGATGGCCGGTGTCGCGAGCACGTGCGAGGAGTGCGAGGGGAAGCGCTTCGAGGCATCGGTGCTGGACCACCACCTCGGCGGCCGTGACATCAGCGAGGTGCTCGCGATGCCGGTGACCGAGGCCGAGGAGTTCTTCGGCGACGGCGAGGCTCGCACGCCGGCCGCACACAAGGTCCTGCAGCGGCTGGCCGACGTCGGGCTCGGCTACCTCAGCCTCGGCCAGCCGCTCACGACACTGTCCGGCGGCGAGCGGCAGCGGCTCAAGCTGGCCACTCAGATGGCCGGGAAGGGCGACGTCTACGTCCTCGACGAGCCGACCACCGGCCTCCACCTCGCCGACGTCGAGCAGCTGCTCGGCCTGCTCGACCGGCTCGTCGACTCCGGCAAGTCGGTGATCGTCATCGAGCACCACCAGGCGGTCATGGCGCACGCCGACTGGATCATCGACCTCGGCCCCGGCGCCGGCCACGACGGCGGCCGGATCGTCTTCGAGGGCGCCCCCGCCGACCTGGTCGCCGACCGTTCCACCCTCACCGGCGAGCACCTCGCGGCCTACGTCGGCGCCTGATCGGGGTCCTCGCGGGCACCGCGGGGTCTGCTGCACGGATAGGTGACACCTGATCTGCGGTGCCGTGTGGTGCCGCTGGAAGGATGTGCACCGTGCCGAAGCCGTATCCCAGGGAGGTCCGCGAGGACGTGATCCGGGTCGCCCGGAACCGTGAACCCGGCGTGACCATCAAGCAGATCGCGAGCTGACCCAGACACTGCGGGCCCTGGAACGGGACGGCCTCGTCAGCCGCACCGTCTCCCCGACCGTTCCGCCGCGCGTGGAGTACCGGCTGACAGCGCTTGGGGCCGAGGTCGGACGGCTGGCCGGCGCGATCGCGGATTGGTCCGTGGAACACGCCCGGGAGATCCTGGCGGCCCGCGGTGAGTTCGACGATGCTTTGCGGGGCGCTTGCGTCCCCCTCCACACAGGTCAGGTCAGCCCCGACGCGTGGTAGTTGCTGCAGTCGGCCTATGGCGGTTCGCGTCGGGGTGCTGCTGGCCGGACGATGGCCGGCAGGGTTGAGACGCGGGTCTGCGGCTCACCGGAGCGTCCTGCCATTGGTGCGCGGAGCGCGGCACCATGGGTGTCCGGCCGTCGCACCCGGGCTCGCTGCTGCCGGCGGTGGGCAACGGCCCGGGCCGTTGCCCACCGCCGGCAGCGGCGGGGGCGGGCCCCCCCCGCCGGGTTCAGAAGGGTGCCGGGGCCCGGGTGTCACCCGATGGCGTACGTGTACACACTCGGGGGCGTCGGGTTCGAGCGGCCGTTGTGGTCGAAGTGCTTGACCGTGGCTTTGGGGCAGGCCTTGTCGGTGTACGTGTAGGCATGGTGGGCGGGCCGCCAGATCTTGACCTGAACGCACTTACCGTCGGCGGCGGTGTCCTTGAGCCATCCGGACACATGGGTGGTGCTGCCGCAGCTCACCGTGTAGTGCGACTGGCCGCCAGGGATGGAGACGTCGTACGTCTTCCCGCACCCGGCCATCACGGTGACGTCCGAGGCGGCGCTGGGCGCGGCGGCGCTCGCCGATCCCGGGACCGCCGCCAGCACACCACCGAGTGCCAGCGCACCGCCGGCCGCCGCGACCCCTATCCTCTTCCGTTGCATGTCGTCTCCCTTCGTTGGATTCAGCGTCCCCAACGGTGCCCGACGCCCTGCCCTGGCCGGTCTCCTTTCATCCCTCCATGAACCGATGCCGCCCGAGGCGCCGCCGTGGTATAGAGGAGCGGAGGCACACACACCACGGGGGAGGCGTTGTGCTGCGCATTCACTTCACGGGGGAAGATCTCGGCCGTACGAGGATGACCGCCGGGCCGTTACCGGCTTGGGAGACCGTGCTCAGCCTGCACCGACTACAGCGCCAGGACGGCCGCCGCCAGTACACCCGGTGGCGGAAATCCGTCCGGGCCGAGCTGCCGCGTTCCTGGCAGCTGCTGGCCGAACTCGTCCCGCCCCAGGGGTACTTCCCGGACTTCTGACGCCCGCCGCCCCGCCCGCCGGCCTGGACGAGGCGCTCGACCAGGTCCTCGGCAGCCCGCGCACCGTGCTGCGCCGGGACTTCAGTCTCTCGCCGAGCAGCGCCCGCCCAGCGCGTGGGGCCGGGCTCTCGGCGTCGGGGAGGTGCCCGCGCTCAAGGTATTCGGCGCGGCCATCAAGGCGTATCACCGCATCGCGGTCGCCCCGCACTGGGACCGTATCCGGGAACAGGTGTGCCGGTGCCGCGCGCGGATCGCCGAAGCGATGCTCACCGAAGGCACGGAGGGGATGCTCAAGCGTCTGCTGCCCGCCATCCGCTGGCGAAACCCGGTCCTTGAGGTCGACTACCCGGTGGACCGGGGCCTCCGGCTGGACGGGCAGGGCCTACTGCTCGTCCAGCCGTTCTTCTGTTGCCGTACGGGCGTGACACTGCTGCACAACGACAGCACACCCGTCCTTGTCTATCCGGTCGAGCACGAACTTCCGGAAGCGCAGCAGGATCCCGGTGCCGACCGGCGTTACCTGGCCGCTCTGCTCGGTCACACGCGCGCGGCAGTCCTCGAAGCCCTTGAGGAGACCAGCACGACCGGCGAACTCGCCACGCGGGCCGGAGTCCTGGCCTCCTCGGCGAGCCAGCACACGATGGTGCTGCGCAACGCCGGGCTGATCCGCACCGTACGACAGTGCAAGGCCGCACGGCACTCGCTGACCCCGATGGAAGCCATTCTCCTGCACCGGGGTTCCTTGACGAGCCGTCAACTGTCTTGTGTCAATGGTTACGTAGCGTGAGTCACGTGTCCCGGGCAAGCGTACGGAGGGAAGCGCCTTGCCGTGTCGATGAGCGACGAGGGGTGGCGGCGATCTCGATCGATCAACGCCTGGCTGGAGCCCAGCACGGTGCCCGCGGTGTCGGTGAAGGTCACCTTCCAGCCCCACAGTGGATGGTGCACCTCGCTGACGAAGGCGGTCGCGGTCAGCGCGTACGCGGCCGGCGGGGCCCGGGTGCCGGCCTCCTCCCCGAAGACCTGCCCCAGCTCGCGCGCCTCCTCCTTGGAGAACAGCCCGGCCAGCGCCTGCACCCAGTCGGCCTCCAGCTTCGTCAGCTCGTACCCGGCCTCCTGTCGGTCCGCACCGCGCAGCATCACCGCCAGCAGCGTGAGCGACCCGGCCGGCGCGGCACCGTCGCCGTAGGCCGCCTGCCGCCTGTGGCCGCGGGGCGCGAGCCCAGTTCCGATCACTCTCTCTGCTGCATGGCGGGCGATGACCGGCGACAACCTGCTGGGTGATGATCTGCGGGGGTTGGGAGCGGTTGATCGTCACCGTGTTGGGAGTGTTGTATCTGGGGGTTGGTCTGCGGGTTTCTTGTTTGATGGACTCTCAGTGAGTGACGATCTGGTGCTCTCGATTTTGGTCGAGTAGCACGTCGGTTCGCTGCTGATCGCAACAGAGGGTTCGCTGCGTCGCAGGTCAGCGGGGCAGGGTGCTCATGTCCGGCGACGGGGAACCTGCGCTGCGCCTGGCGGGACGCCTCACTCAGCGGCAGAGCTGCATGATGCTGTTCTCGAAGTCGGGGAACTCGCGTGTGGCCAACTCGGTCACTGCGGCCGCCGGCTGGCGCTGGTCTGGCGCGAACTGCTCGGCGATGGCCGCCAGCTCCTGATGGGGGCGTGCGGCCCGTCCGTGCTCCTGCGGGTCAACCGCCTCACAGGGGCCGAAGCCGTCGGCCAGCAGCCACAGGAAACCACCCAGGTCGCGCGCGACGACGCCGGTCTCTCCTTCGGAGCCCAGGAAGACGATGGGCTGATCGGCGAGTGCTCGGTTCTGGCGGGCCAGCCAGAATGCCGTGTACCCGCCGGCGCCGTCCTGGCCGAATACTCGGAAGGCGTCGCCGTTCAGCTCACGGTTCCCGGTCCAGGCCCGAAACCATTCGGCGGTCTCCTCGGCGGGCAGGAACGCGGCGTAGGGCTCGAAGTCGACTCCGGCGCCATCGTCGTAGTCCAACGCGACTGCGGCCACAGCGGCCAGGGGAGCAGGGAACTGGCGATCATCGGTGAACATCACGCGCACAGGCTAGCGACCGGTCGAACTTCGACGGCAACCGGTCGGTCTGCACTGGCACGGGACACGTGCGGTCAGTTGGGGTAGGTGGAGGTGGCCGGCGTGGGCGTGCCTGTGACCTCTTGGTCGGCGGAACTCATTGTGGTTGCGCCATCTTGAAGTGGCTGGTCAGCAGGGGTGGCGTGACCCCGTTTCGGGGTGCTCGTGCTGGTCGTGGGCGGCAGTCTGGGGTGTAGATCGTCCGGCGGGGTGGTTTTGCCGATGAGT
>NZ_JAYMZR010000015.1:0-9478 GCF_035828615.1 Streptomyces sp. H27-D2
GTCCTGGACCGTGTATTTACGGGCCTGGCGGCCCACAAATACACGACAGCGTCCAGGACCTACCGCCCCTCCGGCCCCGCCCCCTCCCGTCTCGTCGCGCCTCCGGGGCCGGCCCATGAACCGGTTCCGGGGGCCCCGCCTCTCCCGTTGAGTCGCGCCCCGGGGTCGGTTCGTGGGCCGGGCCACGGCTCCCGTCTCGTCGCGCCCTCGGGGCCGGTTCGTGGGTCGGCCCCGCCCTCACCAGGCGGGCGGGGGCGGCCGACAGCGGGCGCCCTGTCGGTATGACGGGTCCGTTCACTGCATGCTGCGGCAGGCAGGATCGCGGGGGCCGCAGTCGTGCGGCCGTTCTCAGCTGGTGCTTGCGGGGCTCAGCTGCGCGGACGGCCGTAGTAGCTGCCGAGCTGGTGGTGGTAGCCGCTGTCGCCCACGTGCTTGTCCTTGTCGAACTCCGGGGAGTCCTTGATCTCGCTCTTGGTGCGGCCGACGTAGATCTTCCGCTCGGCGGTGTCGATCCGGGAGATCGTGCCGGCCGGGAGCAGGACGTGCTTGCCGAAGATCCACACGCCGGTGTCGACGACGATGTACGCCGAGCCGACCTCGTCGGAGTGCTTGTCGACCTTGCCGATCTCGCCGTCGGTGGCCTCGACCTTGTAGCCGATCAGGTCGCTACCGGCCGCGTAGCCCGCGCTCGGCTGGTAGCCCCACATGTTGTCGGTCACGGCAGGATTCCTCTCGTTCGATGTTCGTCCGGTGTTCGCTCGGCCGCCGGGAGGGGTCGTTCCCTCGCCGGGGCTTGCATCGCATCGAGTACCCGCCCGTCGGGTGCCAAACGTCAACCGGCCGAGGATGCTGAGAACATCGCCGTGCTGAAGCCGTGGCCGGGCTTCGGGGCCAGGCCGTCCTTCGTGCCCGTGAAGACCGTGACGGAGTCCTGCGCGACGCCCTGTTGGGTGCGGACGACGAGGTCGGCCCGCTTGTCGCCGTCGAAGTCCGCTAGCCCCAGGACGGAGGTGCCTGTCACCCCCGATGCCTTCCCGGAGCCTCCGTTCGTCGGCAGTACGCGGGCCTGTGCGGCGGAAAGCCCTCGTGCGCGGCCCCGCAGCAGCGTCAGCCGCGCGTCGGCGCCCTCGCCGCTGGTCACCACGAGGTCGGTGCGGCCGTCTCCGTTCACGTCGCCCGCGTCGAGGGCGCGCCCGAAGCCGCCGGCCCGCGCGATCGTGGACCGCCGGCCGCCCGGCAGGTCGTACCGGACCGAGACCCGGCCCCGCTCGCCCACCGCCACATCCCCGGCCGCCCGCTCGCCGAACCGGCCGAAGGCCAGGTCGTACCCGGCCCTGAACTCCGCGCCGGGCTTGCCGGGGCCGGTCGGTCCGCCCAGCAGCAGGCTGCTGCCGCGCGCCTTGCGGGCGTCGCCCGCGCGCACCACCAGGTCGTCGTACCCGTCGCCGTTCACATCGGCCAGCGGCCGGGGGCTCAGCAGCACGCTTCCCCGTACGGGCACCGGTCCACTCGCCCCGCGAGGCGCGCCGGACCGGCTGAACGGACCGCGCAGGAAGCTCAGTTTCCGGGCGCCGGCGGTCAGCGCGAGGTCCGGGCCGCCGTCCCCGTCGAAGTCGCCGCAGACCGGGTGGTCCGGCCAGTCCCGTCCGGCGCGGGCGTTCTTGGGCACGCGCAGCTTCACGGCCTTGCCGGTCAGCCCGTGCGGTCCGCCGTAGAGGATCTGGAAGGGGACCGGCGGGGTGCCGATCCCGTCGTACGGCGGGTCCGCGCCTATCACGAGGTCCGCGTAGCCGTCCTTGTCCAGGTCGCAGCTGGTCTGCGCGTCGAAGGCGGCCGGCAGCACGCCCTTGGTGGCGGTGGCGTTGCGCGCGGGGCTGAGCAACTGCCGGACCGCCGGGTCCAGTCCGCCGGCCTTCGTCCCGTACACGATCCCGATGCCGGCGTCGTCGCCGTGCACGTCCTGCCGCCGCTTGACGAGTTCGTCGATGACCAGGTCGCGGTACCCGTCCCCGTTGAAGTCGTCGTCGAGCTTGCCGCCCTTGCCGCGCGGCACTCGCCGGGCCGGCGGAACGGGCGCGTGCCGGGCCTTGGCGACCGTCGGGCCGTCGCTCCCGCGCGCCTCGCCGCCCTTGCCGGGGGAGTCGGACGCCGTCCAGGCCCGGATGCCGACGCCCGCGAGGAGCACCAGCGCGAGGGCGATCACGGAGGTGAGGACCTTGCGCGTCACCGCCCGCCACCCGTCGGCAGCACGGCCCGACACCGCTTCGTCGCCCTGGTCCGTATGCGCACAACCCACCCCGTCCGTACCGCCCGACAACAGTTTTCCCATGATGCTGCCGGGCGCTGATTGCGGAAAGACAACGGACCGGTCGGGATCGGGCGGCAATGGGCGGCAATGAGCGGTAAATGGGCGGAGTCGGTCCGGGGTTGGGCAGCCCCCGGAAACGACTGCGGCCGGCACCGCCCTGAGGCAGTGCCGGCCGCCGGCGTCGTCACAGGCTCGCCGGGCTCACTTCGCCCGGTCGCTCCGCCCGCTCACTCCACTACTTCACCGGTGCGGGCTCCGGCTCGTCCGCCGGGTCGGCCGGGGTCTTCACCGATTCGAGGAGCAGCTGGGCCACGTCCACGACCTTGATGGACTCCTTGGCCGAGCCGTCGTTCTTCTTGCCGTTGATCGAGTCCGTCAGCATGACCAGGCAGAACGGGCACGCGGTGGAGACGATGTCCGGGTTGAGGGAGAGGGCTTCGTCGACGCGCTCGTTGTTGATGCGCTTGCCGATCCGCTCCTCCATCCACATCCGGGCGCCGCCGGCCCCGCAGCAGAAGCCGCGCTCCTTGTGCCGGTGCATCTCCTCGTTGCGCAGCCCGGGCACCTTGGCGATGATCTCGCGCGGCGGGGTGTAGATCTTGTTGTGCCGGCCCAGGTAGCAGGGGTCGTGGTAGGTGATGAGGCCCTCGACGGGCGTCACCGGGACCAGCTTGCCCTCGTCCAGCAGGTGCTGGAGCAGCTGCGTGTGGTGGATGACCTCGTACTCGCCGCCGAGCTGCGGGTACTCGTTGGCGATGGTGTTGAAGCAGTGCGGGCAGGTCGCGACGATCTTCTTCTTGGACTTCCCGACCTTGATGCCCTCTTCAGCGTCCTCACCGAAGGCCGTGTTCAGCATCTCGACGTTCTGCTGGCCGAGCTGCTGGAAGAGGAACTCGTTGCCGAGCCGCCGCGCCGAGTCGCCGGTGCAGTTCTCCTCGCCGCCCATGATCGCGAAGTTGACGCCCGCGATGCTGAGCAGTTCCGCGAATGCCTTGGTGGTCTTCTTCGCGCGGTCCTCCAGGGCGCCGGCGCAGCCGACCCAGTAGAGGTACTCGACCTCGCTGAGGTCTTCGACGTCCTGGCCGACGACCGGGACCTCGAAGTCGACTTCCTTGACCCAGGCGAGCCGCTGCTTCTTGGCCAGCCCCCAGGGGTTGCCCTTCTTCTCCAGGTTCTTGAGCATCGTCCCGGCCTCGCTGGGGAACGACGACTCGATCATCACCTGGTAGCGGCGCATGTCGACGATGTGGTCGATGTGCTCGATGTCGACCGGGCACTGCTCGACGCACGCGCCGCAGCTGGTGCAGGACCAGAGCACGTCGGGGTCGATGACCCCGTTCTCCTCCAGCGTCCCGACCAGCGGGCGCTCGGCTTCGGCGAGCGCGGCGGCGGGGACGTCGGCGAGCTGCTCCGGGGTGGCCTTCTCGTTGCCCTCGTCGTCCTTGCCGCCGCCCGCGAGCAGGTACGGCGCCTTGGCGTGCGCGTGGTCGCGCAGCGACATGATCAGGAGCTTGGGGGAGAGCGGCTTGCCGGTGTTCCAGGCGGGGCACTGTGACTGGCAGCGGCCGCACTCGGTGCAGGTGGAGAAGTCGAGCAGGCCCTTCCAGGAGAAGTGCTCGACCTGCGAGACGCCGAACTGGTCGTCCTCGCCCGGGTCCTCGAAGTCGATCTCCTTGCCCGCCGAGACCATCGGCTGGAGCGCGCCGAGGGCGACGTCGCCGTCGGCCTCGCGCTTGAACCAGATGTTGGGGAAGGCGAGGAAGCGGTGCCAGGCGACACCCATGTTGGTGTTGAGCGAGACCGTGATCACCCAGATCAGCGAGACGCCGATCTTGATCATCGCGGTGAAGTAGATCAGCGTCTGGAGCGTGGGGACGCTCAGCCCCTTGAAGGCCAGCACCAGCGGGTACGACACGAAGTACGAGGCGTCGTAGCTCTCGACGTGGTGGATCGCGCCTTCCAGGCCGCGCAGGGCCAGGATCGCCAGGCCGATGGTGAGGATGACGTACTCGACGAAGTACGCCTGCCAGGCTTTGGAGCCGGTGAAGCGCGACTTGCGGCCGGCCCGTGAGGGCAGGTTGAGCAGCCGGATCGCCATCAGGATGACGATGCCCAGCACGGTCATCAGACCGATGAACTCGATGTACATCTCGAACGGCAGGAAGTCGCCGATGACGGGCAGTACCCAGTCGGCCTGGAAGAGCTGTCCGTACGCCTGCAGCAGGGTCGGCGGCAGCGTCAGGAAGCCGACCGCCACGAACCAGTGGGCGACGCCGACGATGCCCCAGCGGTTCATCCTGGAGTGGCCGAGGAATTCCTTGGCCAGGACGAGGCTGCGGCGCACCGGGTCACCGGTACGGCTGCCGGCCGGGACGGCTTGGCCGAGCTTGAAGAACCGGGCGAATTGCGCGACGACGCGGCCGAGCAGCGCAACGCCGACCACGGTGAGGACCAGCGACACGATGATCGCGGCGAGTTGCATGGGGGCTCCTCGAACCTGCGAGAGCGGGATTTGCCAACAAAAAGGGTAATTACTAAGCAGTAACTTTTCTGGTCTTCGCTGAGGTTACCGATGATCCCGGACCCCTTGTAGCCGCCTGGCCGGTGATCTGTGTCGCTCAGGCAACCCTGCGTCGGCCGCCGGGGTCGGGCGTGGGTGGGGTTTCGGCGTGTCGCTTCCTCCTGGTGACAGTAAGACGGGTATAAAAGTTGAGTGGGTCCGACTCAGGTCTGTTGACAAGAGATTTCGGATCGTGCACCCTTGAGCCTGTTCCACTCAAGGCATCTGGAGGGCTCCAAAATGGCACGTGCGGTCGGCATCGACCTGGGTACGACGAACTCCGTCGTCTCTGTTCTCGAAGGCGGTGAGCCCACCGTCATCACCAACGCCGAGGGCGCCAGGACCACGCCGTCCGTCGTCGCCTTCGCCAAGAACGGCGAGGTGCTCGTCGGCGAGGTGGCGAAGCGTCAGGCGGTCACGAACGTCGACAGGACGATTCGTTCGGTCAAGCGCCACATGGGCACTGACTGGAAGGTCAACCTGGACGGCAAGGACTTCACTCCGCAGCAGATGAGCGCCTTCATCCTGCAGAAGCTGAAGCGCGACGCCGAGGCGTACCTGGGCGAGAAGGTCGTGGACGCGGTCATCACCGTCCCGGCCTACTTCAACGACTCCGAGCGTCAGGCGACGAAGGAGTCCGGCGAGATCGCGGGCCTCAACGTCCTGCGCATCGTCAACGAGCCCACCGCGGCGGCGCTGGCGTACGGGCTCGACAAGGACGACCAGACGATCCTGGTCTTCGACCTCGGCGGCGGCACCTTCGACGTCTCGCTGCTCGAAATCGGCGACGGCGTGGTGGAGGTCAAGGCCACCAACGGAGACAACCACCTCGGTGGCGACGACTGGGACCAGCGCGTCGTCGAGTACCTGGTGAAGCAGTTCCAGAACGGCCACGGCGTCGACCTGGGCAAGGACAAGATGGCCCTCCAGCGCCTCCGCGAGGCCGCTGAGAAGGCGAAGATCGAGCTCTCCTCGTCCACCGAGAGCACGATCAACCTCCCGTACATCACAGCGTCGGCCGAGGGCCCGCTGCACCTGGACGAGAAGCTCACCCGCTCGCAGTTCCAGCAGCTCACCGCTGACCTGCTGGAGCGCACCAAGAACCCGTTCAACAACGTCATCAAGGACGCCGGCATCGCGCTGTCCGAGATCGACCACGTCGTTCTGGTCGGTGGCTCGACCCGTATGCCGGCCGTCGCCGAGCTCGTCCGCGAGCTGACCGGCGGCCAGGACGCCAACAAGGGCGTGAACCCGGACGAGGTCGTCGCCATCGGCGCGGCGCTCCAGGCCGGTGTCCTGAAGGGCGAGGTCAAGGACGTCCTGCTGCTCGACGTCACCCCGCTGTCCCTGGGTATTGAGACCAAGGGCGGCATCATGACGAAGCTCATCGAGCGCAACACCACGATCCCGACCAAGCGCTCCGAGATCTTCACGACGGCCGAGGACAACCAGCCGTCCGTGCAGATCCAGGTCTACCAGGGCGAGCGCGAGATCGCGGCGTACAACAAGAAGCTCGGCATGTTCGAGCTGACCGGCCTGCCGCCGGCCCCGCGTGGCGTCCCGCAGGTCGAGGTCACCTTCGACATCGACGCGAACGGCATCATGCACGTCGGCGCCAAGGACCTCGGCACCGGCAAGGAGCAGCGGATGACCGTCACCGGCGGCTCCGCGCTGCCGAAGGACGACATCGACCGCATGATGCGCGAGTCGGAGCAGTACGCGGAAGAGGACCACAAGCGCCGCGAGGCCGCGGAGACCCGCAACCAGGCCGAGCAGCTCGTCTACCAGACGGAGAAGTTCCTCAAGGACAACGAGGACAAGGTCCCCGGCGACGTCAAGACCGAGGTCGAGACCGCTGTCGAGGACCTCAAGGAGAAGCTGAAGGGCGACTCCACCGCCGAGGGCGAGGACACCGCGGCGATCCGCGAGGCCACCGAGAAGGTCGCGGCGGTCAGCCAGAAGCTGGGCCAGGCGATGTACGCCAACGCCCAGGCCGACGGCGCGGGTGCGGCCGGTGACGGTCAGCCCGGCGCCGACCAGGCCAAGGCCGAGGACGACGTGGTCGACGCCGAGATCGTCGACGACGAGAAGACCAAGGGAGACGCCGCGTGACTGAGGAGACCCCGGGCTTCGAGCAGGAGCCCGACGTCCCCTCCGACGCCGCACAGACCCCTGACGATGCGGCGCAAGCCGCCGGATCCGCCGAGCAGGCGGACCCGGCGGCCCCGGCCGGGGACGACGCACAGCAGACAGCCCAACAGGCAGCGGCCCAGCAGGCAGCAGGCCTCACGGCGCAGCTGGACCAGGCCCGCTCGGCGCTCAACGAGCGCACGGCGGACCTCCAGCGGCTCCAGGCCGAGTACCAGAACTACCGTCGCCGGGTGGACCGGGACCGGGTCACCGTCAAGGAGATCGCGGTCGCGACCCTGCTGACCGAGCTGCTTCCGGTGCTCGACGACATCGGCCGCGCCCGGGAGCACGGCGAACTGCTCGGCGGCTTCAAGTCCGTCGCGGAGTCGCTGGAGACCGTAGCCGCGAAGATGGGCCTGCAGCAGTTCGGCAAGGAGGGCGAGCCCTTCGACCCGCTGGTGCACGAGGCCCTGATGCACAGTTACGCCCCCGACGTCACCGAGACCACCTGCGTCGCGATCCTCCAGCCGGGGTATCGCCTCGGTGAGCGTACGATCCGCCCCGCGCGGGTCGCGGTCGCCGAACCGCAGCCGGGTGCTACACCGGTCAAGGACGGCGAGGACGCCGACGAGGACGCGCCGGACGACGAAAGCGGTGCCCCGGATCAGGGCTGACGCCATGAGCAGTGCATCGCACAGCGCGGTGAACAGAGAGGAGGGACGTCGGGGATGAACACCAAGGACTTCGTGGAGAAGGACTACTACAAGGTTCTCGGCGTCCCGAAGGACGCCACCGAAGCCGAGATCAAGAAGGCGTTCCGGAAGCTCGCCCGCGAGTTCCACCCGGACGCCAACAAGGGTGACGCCAAGGCCGAGGAGCGCTTCAAGGAAGTCTCCGAAGCCAACGACATCCTCTCCGATCCCAAGCGGCGCAAGGAGTACGACGAGGCGCGCGCGCTGTTCGGCAACGGCGGATTCCGCGCCGGACCGGGCGGCGGCGCGGGCGGCCCCGGCGGCTTCAACTTCGACCTGGGCGACCTCTTCGGAGGCGCCCAGGGCGGGCCCGGCACAGCCGGTGGCGCGGGAGCGGGCGGTTTCGGCGGCGGCCTCGGAGACGTCTTCGGCGGTTTGTTCAACCGGGGCGGGGCGCCCGGCCAGGGCACCCGCGTCCAGCCGCGCCGCGGCCAGGACATCGAGTCCGAGGTGACGCTCAGCTTCACCGAGGCGGTTGACGGGGCCACGGTCCCGCTGCGGATGTCCAGCTCCGCCGCGTGCAAGGCGTGTGCCGGCACCGGCGACAGGAACGGCACCCCGCGGGTCTGCCCGACCTGCGTGGGCACCGGCCAGGTCAGCCGCGGCGGCGGTGGCGGATTCTCGCTCACCGACCCGTGCGTGGACTGCAAGGGCCGCGGCCTGATCGCCGAGACGCCCTGCGAGGTGTGCAAGGGCAGCGGCCGCGCCACCAGCTCCCGCACCATGCAGGTCCGCATCCCGGCGGGAGTCAGCGACAGCCAGCGCATCCGGCTCCGCGGCAAGGGCGCACCGGGCGAGCGCGGCGGCCCCAACGGCGACCTCTACGTCGTCGTCCACGTCGACGCGCACCCGGTCTTCGGCCGCAAGGCCGACAACCTCACCGTCACCGTCCCCGTCACCTTCCCGGAGGCGGCGCTCGGCGGCGAGATCAAGGTCCCCACCCTCGGCGGCCCGCCGGTCACGTTGAAACTCCCCCCGGGGACGCCCAACGGCCGTACGATGCGGGCCCGCGGCAAGGGCGCTCTCCGCAAGGACGGCTCCCGCGGCGACCTGTTGGTCACCGTCGAAGTCGTGGTACCCAAGGATCTCGACGACAAGGCGCGGGACGCCCTGGAGTCCTACCGGGAGGCGACCGCGGACGACGACCCGCGGGCGGAGCTGTTCCAGGCCGCGAAGGGAGCATGAGATGGACGGCCGAGGTGTACCGGGACGCAGCAGGGGTCACAACCCCTATCAGTTGACCGAGGAAACCCCGGTCTACGTCATCTCCGTCGCCGCCCAGCTCTCGGGCCTGCACCCGCAGACCCTGCGGCAGTACGACCGCCTCGGCCTGGTCTCCCCCGACCGCACGGCCGGCCGCGGCCGCCGCTACTCGGCGCGCGACATCAGCCTGCTGCGCGAGGTCCAGCGCCTCTCGCAGGACGAGGGCATCAACCTCGCGGGCATCAAGCGCATCATCGAGCTGGAGAACCAGGTGGCGGCGCTTCAGGCGCGCGCCGCGGAGCTTCAGCGGGCGGTCGAGGGCGCTACGGTCTCGATGCAGCAGCGCGAGGCTGCGGTGCATGCTTCGTATCGGCGCGATCTGGTGCCTTATACGGATGTGCAGCAGACGAGCGCGTTGGTTGTCTGGCGGCCCAAGCGCAACGACTGATGCGGTGACCGCATTGGTTGACCACTTCCGTCCGGCGGACAACGGCGTGGGGCGGAAGAGCAGACGCTCTTCCGGCC